>SKZL01000394.1 GCA_007127395.1 Balneolaceae bacterium | reverse complement strand
TGCTGATGATTCAGATGGATCGGATACGGATGAAGGGGATGCAGATGATTCGGATGGTTCGGATACGGATGAAGGGGATGCTGATGATTCAGATGGATCGGATACGGATGAAGGGGATGCTGATGATTCAGATGGCTCGGACACGGATGAAGGGGATGCTGACGATTCAGATGGCTCGGACTCGGAAAACGATCCTGAGGAGGAACCCGGGGATCTGAATGTTCACGAAATTAACGTCATCCTTGCAGATCAGATACAGATTACGTTTGATCAACCCATTAAGGAATCAACTGTTCAGATATCTCATTTTGAAGTAAACCAGAGTGTCGGGCATCCCGCAACAGTGACGCTGGAAGGCGATCAAAATGTCAAACTCACTTTTGACAAGTCATTCCCGGATGGCGAATATCAACTCACCATTCAGGGTGTTGAAAGTGAATCGGGTGGTATTATCCCACCGGATACCAATATTTCATTTACTGTACAGAACCCGTTTTATTTAATTACTGCACAACAATCAGGTTCAAAAACAGTGGATCTGGAATTTTCACTTGATGTCGATATAAACTCCGTTTCGCCTGAGGATATTCTAATATCAGGAATCGGATATCCGGCTGACCTGGAACTGTCAGATACCAATTTGTTAAGGATAGAATTTAATGAACTCTTTGAAGCAGGAGAGTATGTTCTAACGGTGGATCGGATCACCAGCGAAGATGGCTGGCAGATTGCTCCGGAAACAACCTATTCGATCACTTTTTTTGATTCTTATGATTCCGGAGACCTTGTCATCAGTGAATTCTATTATCGTGTGCCGGTTAGTTGGCGAACTGAAAGCTTCGACCGGCCTCAATATATCGAACTTTACAACCGATCAAACAAGCGCCTGAATCTACGCAACATGACAATTTCCGGCCGGAATATCAGTGAGAACAGGGACCTTCTTATTGATCCCGGTGACTATCTGGTGATCACACGCGGTAAGCCGGTTTTTGTGGATCGGTTCGGTGATCGAAATTTTGTTGAGGCGGATGAGTTTCCCAGGCTGAACCTGACAACATCAGACCGGATTCACCTGGAAACAAATGATGGGCAGACTGTCGAGGATCTGACCTATGTGGCATCCGAATGGGGTGGTAATTCTGTATCGCTGGAACGCCTTTCGTTCGATCTGGGTGCCGAATACCGTGGTAACTGGGCGGAATCGGAAGATGCATTGACCGGTTCACCGGGCATGCCAAATACAGTGTCTATTCCATCCGATATTCCGGTTGCACTGTCTGTGGAGACTCCTGAACCACAGATGATAAGCGTACTTTTTTTAAGAGAACTTTTGCCGGAATCTGTTTCTGATCTATCAAATTTCACCCTCGGAAGTGATATGGGAATTGAATCTGCAACTCTGGATGAAAGCGGGCTAAAATTGATCCTGAGCACTACTTCACCTCTTGAAAATGGACAGCAATACACGTTTGGATATACCGGAATTCAAGATCTGTTCGGTAATCGGATCATTGATATTAATGAGATTGAATTCACTTTTGTAAACCCGTTTTATGTTGAAGAAGTGCAGCTAACCGATCCCCGAACCATCAGAATCAACTTTTCTATGTCATTTCAGTTCGATTCAGTGGAGATGAATCGTTTTTCGCTTACGAATGGAACAAATCCGACTCAACTTGAGATCATAAACTCAACTACTGTTGAGATCACATTTAGCGATCCGTTTGGTTTTGGTCCCCACAGATTAAATATACAGGGAATTGTAAGCTTTGATCCGGATATCAATGAACAGTGGACCCTTGAGCCTGATACCGGATTGACATTCTACAGATTTGAGGAGATGGAACCGGGGGATATCCTGTTGAATGAATTTATGGTTCGTCCGCCGGAGGGTGTGCCCGGATATATAGAGCTCTACAATCGGTCTGGTCGGTTTCTGAACCTGAAAGAGTTCGAACTGCGCCGAAGGCCAGGGGTTTCAAACAATGGTGAGATAATTTCAAGCGTGGATTTGCCGATTGAACCGAACAGGTTTCTGGTGATCACAAACAATCTCTCGCAGATGGCAGAACATTTTGGCGACGGGCCATGGGTAGAAATGAATGGATATCCCGGTTTCACTCAAGCCTCGGCAGACAGAATCCGCCTTATCAATCCATCCGGCGATGTGATTCAAGAGGTCGAATACAATCCATCGGCTTGGGGTGGGAACGGAGTTGCGCTTGAGAGAAAAAGTTTGGATGCACCGGTGAATCACATTTTTAACTGGGGAAATTCGACAGATGAGCGAAAAGGGACACCGGGCATGGCCAACAGTGTCGAACCCGATCAGTTACCTCCATTTCTGGATGTTATGCAGATATTAAGTGATCAATCCATTTCAGCCACTTTTGGAGGTTCAGTCTATCTGGATGTCATAAATGAGTCCAATTTTCAGATCAGTGGAGGGATCAACATTGAAGAGTTAAAGATTTTAAATGTGAATACAATTCAATTGAACCTTGCCTCATCACTTAACTCCGGTGAGTCCTATACAGTGACCATAAGCAATATCATCGACATCTTTGGCAATGGGATGGAAACCACTCAAAAAACGATCACCTACTATAAAGTGGAGCCTGCGGAGCCGGGGGATGTGGTGATCAATGAGTTTATGTACAATGAACCGGAGGATTATTCAAGATACATTGAACTGTACAATCGAAGTCAGAAAGTGATCGATCTGGTCGGCTGGCAGCAAGCAAACAATACCGGGACAAGAAGAACGATGGTCAGTGAATCCGAACTGTTACAGCCGGGGGCATATCGGGTGATTGCACCCAATGATGAGCTGCTCCAGATTTTTCCGGACATTCCTCTTTTGAATGTTGGAAATCGGCTGTCGGCACTCAAAAATGGAGGTGATTCCATCATTATCATCAATGAATCGGGTGTTGTTATAGATTCGCTGGATTACACCCCGAATTGGGGTGGTAATGGGGTTGCCCTTGAACGGCTGAGCAGTGACGCCCCCTCAGATTTGCCAGAGAACTGGGCAGAATCAAAAGATCCGCTGCTGGGTACACCGGGCAAGCCAAATAGTGTAGAGGCAGATCAGAACCCGCCGGAATTGCTGAGCGTGCATCAGTCAGATAACCACCAATTTATACTCAGTTTTGATAAACGGCCGGGGCGAAACAGCGCATCCAATTTGTCCAACTACTCATTTCAGCCTCACGTGGAGATCGCAGAAGCTCTCCCTGAGCGAAACCGAATCAAATTAAGAGTTCAAAGTGAGATGGTGAACGGCCAAATATATGATCTGACTATTGCCAATATCCAGGATATTTTCGGAAATGTGATGGAACCGGTAACAGTCTCGGTGCAATTTCTGGAGTTGTCGGAGAGTAGTGCCGGGGATATTGTGATCAATGAGATCCTTTACCGCCGGGCTCAAACAGGAAGCCCTCAATTTATTGAGGTTTACAACCGGTCGGAGAATAATTTTGATATGAGCGGCTGGACATTGCTAAACAGTTCAGGAACTATGACACTCCCGGAAGGTCTGTTGATTTCAGGTGAGAGTTATAAAGTGTTTACCGACTCTCATCAACTGGCATCGGAATCAGAGGATTTTGTTGCTCTGACTGACTTCAGGCCGTTCAGTAATAACGGAGATCAGGTGCTATTAAGAAATCGGAGCGGGGTGACGATCGACAGTCTCTTTTACAGATCCGAATGGAGGGAGAATCCACCGGGCATTTCGCTTGAAAGAAAAGATCCGGATGCTCTATCTGTGGATCCGAACAACTGGGATTTAAGCCGTTCGGAAAAAGGTTCAACTCCCGGCGAACAAAACAGCCGTTTTAAACCGGATGAGTCGCCGCCAGTTGTGATTTTTGTGAACTTCTTTCATCCCGATTCCATCGAAGTGGTGTTCGATAAATTTGTCAGGATAACCCAAAATGATTCGGATGAATCTGAAATGGATAATTCTGAAATGAACAATTCAGCAAACAGGGGCTATATTGTCAGCCAGACTGCATCGGATACCGAGCCGATATCCAACCCGCGATTTTTGATCAATGGCACAGAAGTACCTGTGCTGAAAGTGGATCCTTTTGCGGGAAACCGGATTGTACTTGATGGTTCTGGAGTTGAAAGAGGCGTCCAAGTCTCCTTGGAGATAGAGAATTTGGGGGATTATAAGGGTAATGAACTGAGTCAGTGGAACGGCTGGATTGCGATGCCGGCAGAGCCTGGGGACCTGCTGTTCAATGAGATCATGTATCACCCCTTTGCCGATAACCGGGATGGTCTGCCCGATCAGTCTGAATACCTGGAGATCATCAATACCCGGCCATACCCGGTTTCACTGGAGGGACTCTTTTTACATGATGATCCGGACGAGAATGGGAATATAGTTCGTCTTGATCCGGTATCGACACGACATACGTCCATTGCGCCAAACGGTTATCTGTTAATCTATCCAGAGAGTACCAATAGCGGGTTCATGGATAGCCGGACGGCACGGTTTTTTGAGTTGAATGGTGATGAATTGGAGTTGACAACATTGAGGGTTGACCGAAACACACTCAGTCTTACAAATTCAGGCAGAGCGGTTTATCTGGCAGACAGCACTCTGCAAGTCATCGACCGGGTCCACTACTCACCCGATTGGCACAATCCCAATTTAATTGATACCAGAGGGATTGCATTGGAACGGATCAGTACTACCTTGGAGTCGGACAGTCCGGATAACTGGAGTTCAAGTGCCAACATCATTGGCGGCACACCGGGCAGGGCGAATTCCATTTTTCAACATCCCGGTGCCCAAAACGAGAAGATAGGCATCACGGTTGAACCGAATCCGTTCTCTCCGGACGGGGATGGCTTTGAAGATCATCTGTTTATCCATTACCGATTGGATGAACCCGATTATCTGATCCGAATCCGGATATTTGACCGATATGGAAGGTTGGTCAG
>SKZL01000012.1 GCA_007127395.1 Balneolaceae bacterium | reverse complement strand
GACGGCAGGGTGGAGGTGTTTCAGGAGTCGAGATGGCGCTTTGGGACATTGCAGGGAAAGCCTATGGTGTACCGGTTTATCAACTTCTGGGCGGAAAATACCGAGATAAAATTCAGCTCTATGCAGATACAGCAGGAGCAACAGATCCCCATGTATTTGCCAGGCGCATGAAGGAAACACGTGTTGATGCCGGCTATACAGCATTAAAAATGGATATCGGTATTGAATTGCTTTCGCAGACGGAGGGTACGCTCGTTAATTCCAGATCACATGCACCTTTTGGTGAACACAGGCTTCAAAGCCAATATTCAAGTACGCCCGGACAGTATGGACAGATTGATCACCCTTTTACCCGCATTCAGATTACCCAGAAAGGACTTGAATTGATGGAAGAGTATGTAAGCGTGATGCGCGATTATGTTGGTTATGGCATCTCATTGGGAATTGACCATTTTGGCCACTTTGATGTGAATGAAGCGATTAAAATATGCCGCATGCTGGAACCCTATACCATTGCCTATGCAGAAGATATTGTAGCATGGAAATGGACCGACCTCTGGAAGCAGATCACCGACTCAACAACCACACCCACTCAAACAGGTGAAGATATCGGTACATGGGAAGGGTGTAAACCTCTAATTGATAAAAGAGCTATCGATCTGATCCATCCCGATCCCGGTTCATCCGGTGTGATTGGTACCAAAAAAATCGGTGACTACGCACAGAATGCCGGTATCGGCATGAACCTTCACTTCGCAGGCTCTCCTGTCGGATTTATGGCTTGTGTGCATATAGCAGCTGCAACTCAAAACTTTAATACCCTGGAACACCATTCTGTTGGACTGCAACGCTGGTATGATATGTACGACGGAGATCCCAAAATGATTTTTGATCAGGGTTATGCTACCGTACCTGAAAAGCCGGGACTTGGGGTAGAATTAAACATGGATGTTGTTAAAGACAGCCTGATTGAAGGCGCCGGATTCTTTGAACCCACACCGGAATGGGATGAAATGAGGTCGTGGGACCGTACCTGGAGTTAATTGACAAACATAGATTTTAAACCTGTAAATGATTCCGAATCGAATATTATCATGTGCTGTCCTGCAGGATGATCCTGATGGATCATTGAATATTCCAACTATCCAAATTCAGATCTATCTGCAACAACGAACTTGGTGACATTCAATTTGCCATTTCAATTTTCATAAAATCCGGCTTAATTAAATGAAAACCATATATAGAGGTTTACTGTGGCTGAGTCTACTCTGTTCTATTGGTGTTTTGCTACTTTTGATACTGGGGGATAAATCACTAATCGGCCCGCTGGTAATCACCATGTTTGTTGCGCTGGCACTCGGCGTGAGAGGTACAAATACCCTTTTCAAATCATTTGCCTTTTCAATCTGGATCTTTGCTTCGGTATCATTTGCGATGTTCTATCCGGATTTGATTACCGATATCGGCGGTTTCAATACTGCGGTTCTCATCGTTCCGCTCATTCAGCTCATCATGTTTGGTATGGGAACTCAATTAAGTGTCAAGGATTTTACCGGAGTGTTGAAGAAACCGAAAGGAGTGCTGATCGGTATCATGTGTCAGTTTACAATCATGCCTCTGGTTGGAATCACGCTGGCATTGAGCTTTGGATTTGAAGCCGAAATCGCCGCCGGAATCGTGCTGATCGGATCCAGCCCGGGTGGTGTTGCCTCCAATGTGATGGCATTTATAGCCAAAGCAGACCTGCCGTTATCGATCTCCCTGACGGTAGTTGCGACTATGATTTCACCGATCATGACACCCCTCTTGATGGAGTTGCTGGCCGGCCAGTTTGTCCCGATCGATACGATTGCAATGATGTTCAGCATTCTGAATATGATCATTCTCCCAATAGTACTGGGCCTCTTGTTTAATCATTTTTTGCATGGTAAAATGAAATGGCTTGATGAGATCATGCCGCTTTTATCGATGGTTGGCATTGCTGTGATCATTACCATAATTACTGCAGCAGGTAGAGATTCGCTTGTTACTATAGGCCTGTTACTGGTACTGGCGGCCATATTGCACAACGGATTAGGTTATTTGTTCGGTTACTGGGGTGGAAGGCTGTTCAAGATGGATGAAAAATCGTGCCGTACCATCGCCCTGGAAGTGGGAATGCAAAATGGCGGCATGGCCTCCGGTTTAGCCGCTGCAATGGGAAAAATTGCTACGGTTGGATTGGCACCCGCTGTCTTTGGCCCCTGGATGAATATTTCAGGTTCCACATTGGCTAATTGGTGGCTGCGAAAGACTCCGAAAGAAGAAGATGTTTATAATTAAGAATCAAATACCCTTGCTTGTAAACTAATGTTTTAGTATCTATAAGGTATTATGATATCGCTTCTTAAATCCATCCTCATATCAACGCTGATATTGTTTTGCATTTCAACTGTCTCAGCACAAACCACGATCCACGGCAAGTTGCTGAGTGTGGATGGCAGTATCATCCCGAAAACGATAATCTCCATACATGAGCAGTATCCCAGGGACATCTTTAGCGGATATGAGGATCTCTATGTAGATGCGGATGGCTCATATAGAATCACCATTCTTGAACCCGGACTGTACAATATCACCTTCAGGGCTATATTTCATCGAAACGTGAATATCCCTATTCTGATCATCGATCAGGAATCCATTGAAATGGATCTATTGCTGATACCGGGTGTTTATAATGATGGTCGCTATTTTGAAAACGATGAATACCTTGAGTGGATTCGGGTAATCGGAAACTTCAATAATTACGATTTTCTAACCGGTATCCCTTTCAGTTTGAATGATGACGGTTCCATCAGTGCTTTTATTCCGGTTACTTCCGATACCATCCGACATCAAGTGAGGGGTTTAGGGTATGGCAGGTTGGAAGCTACACCATTGCCACCGTTTGATGAATACAACATTCGGAGGAATAGAAGTTTTGAATCGGTGCTTTACCGTAATCTTCCATCCGATTCTCTTGAAATTCGCTACACACCGGGCGAGTCAATCCCATATCAAAGATTATTGCCATTTAATGCAGATCAGGACTGGCTGAACCCAGGTTTTTTTATCAATTTTAAAAACAGCTCTGATCGCTATTGGTTAGTACCGATCCACCTGATCCGATATTTTAGAACTATCCTGCCAATTATTGAGCGGGATTTAACTAACGGTTTAACATCTGCCGAACAACTTGAGTATATGGAGAAATATTTTTCAGAGGAATCAACGGATCATCTCAGAGAAATTAAACAGCAAATCAGCAATTTCTTTTATCAACCTAATATCCATCCTCAACAAAAGGCCATACTTTCTCTTGGTTATGCTGGTGTATTATATCGCATTGAAATGTTAAATCACATGTTAAGACAAACTCCTTTGAGCATGAGAGATATGTTAGATATTGGAAAATCAAATGAGAATGAGTCTGAATCAAATCTTTTTGATGATTTAACGATTGATAAAGAGATTCTTCTACAAATACCCCAACTCGTCGCACCAACGCATCCGATTTTGAGCCAGGCACAAACGTTACCACAATATCTGCTAAATATTACAGGGAGTCATACCGATATCATTGACTATTACATGGAGATCGTAAAAAATCACTCCAGTGAATGGGCAATCCACTGGGTGCTTTCAGCTCTGATAAGGGAGCAAGCATCGGACTACAAATCAGTGGATCAAATGGAAGTCTATCAAATTATCGTGGAAAGGTTTGGAGAGGGAGAACTGGCCCGGCGTTCACATGAGCTGTTTCGACAGGTGCATCATCAAGAGTGGTAATTTTTTCATTAATTTCTCCATCGTACATTTCAAAGATCCGGTCAGCTTGAAAAAGCTCAGAACTTCTGTGCGTGATGTGAAGCATGGTTTTGCCTTTGGAAATCTGCCTGAGTGTCTGCATAATCTCTTGTGACATCTTCACTCCAATATTTGACAATGGCTCATCCAGCAACCAAATCGGGGCATTTTTAAGCAGAGCCCGTGCCAATGCGATGCGCTGACGCTCACCTCCGCTCAGTCGAAGTCCCAATTCTCCGACCTGTGTATCGAGTCCATCCGGCAGCTTATTGAATGCATCCAGAAAGTTAACTTTTTCGAGTAAATCCATCAGTTCCGAATCGGCAGCGTTGGATCGTGCAATTTTCAGGTTATTACGGAGTGAGGTGTTAAAAAGGCGTGTATGCTGGCTCACCACAGATAGATATTGCCTGACCTCTTCTTCACGTGCGGTTGATATAGATTGCCCGCCCATCAGAATCTCTCCAGACCACGGCTCAAACCATTTTACAAGAAGGTGCAGAATCGTGCTTTTTCCGCACCCGGAAGGACCGCGCAGCAATCCATATTCACCGGATTTAAGTGTTAGGTTTACTTCTTTAATGACTGGGCGGTTGTTATACCCGAATGTGACATTATTGAATGTGATGGATGTATCTTGTGGTTGGAATGGCTTCACCGGCCGGTTCTTCAACTGCGGAAGCTCTTCCCGATTTGAGGATAATTCATCGACTCTTTGTGCAGACTGCCTGGTTTCATAAAAATGCTGTAGTGCATTGCCCATCGGTTCCAATGCTTCAAAAACTGCAAAAATACCCAATACCATGGCTGTCAAAAGCAGTACACTCATGTTTCCTGCAAAGACATAAGGCAGAAGCAGTGCCAATGTTAATGGAATACTCATATGGCTAAAAAGCGTAAAAAAGCCCGATTCCATGCTGAAAGCAGCTGCTCTTTTTCTCTGAACATCTGAAATTTGATCAATGATTTTTTCTCCCTTTTGTAACCAGTGTTCGTAATGTCCGGAATAAAGAAGATCGGTGGCACCCCGAATATGATCATTTAAATAGAGGCTAAGTTCTGCTTTATGATTGGACAACTCTTGAGATGTGAACCCCGCCTTATAGCGTATCATCACCGGCATTACAACAGCGTTGATCATCATCAACAGAAACATGAAGAGTCCAAGCAGGAATGACATCAGGCTTGCGACGATCGAGGT
>SKZL01000146.1 GCA_007127395.1 Balneolaceae bacterium | reverse complement strand
TGCAATATGGGATACCATCCATATAGTGTTTAAAAATTGTGGATAGCTCAGATTTTCATAAAGAGTTAACGCACCTGTTAACTTGAGCCCATATTTACGCCAGATACGATTATATTAAAGCTGATTTAGATGTGAGTTTCTACTCATGTTTTTGATTGATGAGAATGGCCTATCTTTTCCAAAATAAATCATCTCTTGGCATATGATTTGCTTCATAATTCTTAAACCTTATGAATGGTAATTACATTTTACCTTTAAATGATTAAAAAAATCTAATTCAATACGCTTATCGTTCACTAAAAAGTGCCGATAAGAGGTATGATAATTCGATAACTCTATTATTCAGACTTATTATGAGGAATCCGCAACTTGCATATCAAACACAATCGGTAAAATCGGCATCTCCGCTTCAGCTGGTGATTAAAATGTATGATCTGACGATTCAGGCTACATACAGAGAAGATGAAAAGAAGGTCCGGGATCTGCTTTCCGCTCTTATACATGGCTTAAATTTTGATTATGAGCCATCTGAGCAACTTTTTTCACTCTATCAATATTGCCAGGATCTCGCAAGAAAACAGAAATTCGAAGAGATCAGGGAAGTACTGGAGCCTTTAAGAAGCAGTTGGGAAGAAATTGCAAATCGAGCAGAAAAACAGACTGTCTGATGGATCACATGCCCACATACTATATTTCATCGTCATCACAATATCTGAGGTGACTTTATGAGTGGTGTAAGTAATATATTTCAGCAAAATAATCCTTATGAGCGCTTTGTCCAGCAGCTGGTTCAGATAGAGAGCAGGACCAAAATGTTGCTGCAATCACAAAAGAGCACTCAAAATGAGAAAAAAACTGCTCTGGGACAGGTTAGCTCTTCTATTTCACAGTTTGTCAGTAAAATAGAAGAGTTACAGGATACCAAAAACAGAGCTTTTCAACCCCTCTCCGGCAGCACTTCAGACAGAGATATTGTTAGAATTACTTCAACGGATGGCATTAAAAAACCCGGTAACTATGATATTACTGTTAACCGGCTTGCATCTAACGATCTGCTGATATCACAAGTTTTAAATGGAAGCGGCTCAGATCTTCATGCTTTGGGAGATGGTTCGATTGAGATTACGATTGGAGATCAAACAGAAGTGATCACAGTTGAAACCACATATGAAGATGATGAAGGTATTGTTCATCAGAAAACAAACGACGAAATACTGAAATCTTTTTCAGCTGAAATTAATGATCTGTTCGGAGATCTTGCCAGGGCAAACCGTTTCAACACCAGCGGTGACAATGTACAATTCTCTATCCAAAGCCTGGAAACCGGATTCGAAAACAGAATTCAGTTTAATGGCGCTACCGGTTTTTTAGCTGATCTTGCAGCTAACATGACAAGAGCAACGCCCGAGGAGGAGTTAAACGCTTCTTTTGTGATTGATGGTATAGCTTTTGAGCGTAGCCAGAACAGTGTGGATGACGCTATTGAAGGCCTCTCTTTTCAATTGATGAAGAAAAGTGAAGATTCTGTCAGAATGAGTATCAGCCGGGATGTTAATAAGGCAAAATCAAATATTAATGGTTTCATCAATGCCTACAACAACCTCAATAAAACGATTCGTGATCGTACATTTTTGGATACTGAAAACGACAGAAGAGGGGCTCTTCAGGATGTCCGGGCCATACGCAATCTTACAATAAATTTAAGACAAACCGGTTTATCGCCGATAAATGACGTGGGAGAAGGTGAGATTGCACGGCTCTCTGATATGGGTATCAGCTTTCGCAAAGATGGAACCATGTATATTGAAAATGACGAGATGTTGACAGATCAGCTTACTGAGGATCCAAACGCGGTAACATCATTTTTTACACATGAAAACTCCATTGTCTCTTTAATGAAAGATCAGGCGGAAGCTTACATCAAAAGAGATACCGGAATATTATCATCGATAGAATCAGGATTTGAACAGCGTATTGACCGATTAGATCGGCGAATTGCTGCTCAAGATCGATACCTGGAAAGATATGAAGTAGAACAAAGAAAAATTTTCAACAATCTGAATCAAGTCATTGCCCGGGGAGAAGCACAATTTGCGCAGGTAATGAGTTTTCGTCAAAGAGTTGGGTTTTAATGAATGGCTATGAACACACTCACCAAACATCTTGAAATTATTAATCTGCACAGTAAAAGAATTTTGAGTGAAGTTGGTATGGAAGAACCTTCACTTGACTTTGTGGATCAATGCATGGATATGCGGCAGGAGCATATAGATATACTGGAGAAGTTACTGGAGAGCAATCAGCTCGATTTCCTGCCGTTACATCAATGTTCTGATGCTGAAATGCTGTTTGAAGAATTTGTGAACTTGAATAGTGCCATCGACAGAACAATGAAGTCGATCCTGGCACAAAAGAAGGAAAACCTGGCCAATGCCACCAAAAAACGTAAAGCTGAAGATGGATATCATCTTTTAAAAAACCCTGATACTTCGTATTATCTAACAGAGAAATAAATATTATGGATATCAATAACATATCAAAACTCATAAAAAACCACATCAGTGAGTCGAAAGCGGCCGCTTCGAATGAGAAAAGTGATGCCGTATCTGCCGGTAAGGGGAAAGAGACCATTTCTGATAAGGTTACCATTGATAGCCAGAGATCTGCAAAAAGTGAAGAGCAATTTGCCAGAATTGAACTTGACAAACTTAATCAAAGTTCTTTCGAAAAGTTGAAATCCATTAAGGCAAAGCTTGTGGAATTTGAAAATGCAAAAGCAGCTTCACCCGACGCAGCGGCCAATACTGAAATCGGTAAACTTCTGAATAATCCGGAAGTTTGGGGTGATATCGCCAACAAGATTATCGATTGATCCGGTTGATCCGCAGTCAATAACTCAATGGTCTTTCTGCTATTTAGGCATTCTTTGCAGCATCCGGATCATATAACTGTTTTGAAATCAAAACCGGATTAGAATGGAACATACAGCCCACCTGAAGATTCAATCTGCTTTATTTTAATCTATCCATTGTTTAAGTTACTCTTTTGTGTAGCGGCATGTGACCATACTGTACTATGACTTCCCGAGGCAAATAAGCGGCAGATTACAACCAAACTGTTTGGCAATTCTGACTGCTTATCAATACGGGTATCAAGGTTCAGGCTTGGCCTGCCCCAAAGCTGCGAATATTAATGAAACATTAGGGCGTTTTTATGAAGGGTCACATTTTATTGGTCGACGATGACAAGCTGTTGCTTGGTTTTTTGGATGAACATCTCTCTATGAACGGTTTTAAAACCTCTCCGTTCGAATCACCATTAGATGCACTACAATTTCTTGAGAACAACAAGGTTGACCTGATCATTACTGATGTCAAGATGAATGAGATGACCGGTGATGAATTATTGACCGAAGTAAAAGAGAAGTATCCGGGTGTAGGCGTGATCATGATCACCGGTTTCGGAAATATAAATCACGCAGTTAATGCACTTCGAAAAGGGGCTTTTGATTACGTCACAAAACCGTTTAAAGCTAAGGAAATTATCCTCAGGGTTGAACGCTTTTTCGAAGCCGATAATGTCTCATTGAATGATGTGCTTGGTGATAAACCGGACTCAAAAAGTAAATCGGATAAAACCATTAAGGGGAATGGTAATAAAGTTGTCAAAAGCCTGAGCGACAATGATGACGATGAGGCCGGGCAGTTAAAGTTTGTTGGTGAAGATCCGAACGTACTGAAGTTGATGAATGTACTTCCAATGATCGCTAAGAATGATGCTCCTGTAATGATTCAGGGAGAGAGCGGAACGGGGAAAGAAGTTTTTGCCTATCAGATACACGCTAACAGTGACCGTGCTGATAAACCATATATCAAAATAAATTGTGCAAACCTTCCGTCGGAATTGGTTGAAAGCACGCTTTTTGGCCATCTTAAAGGATCTTTTACCGGTGCAATTACCGATCAAAAAGGTGCGTTTGATGCAGCTAACGGTGGAACTCTGCTGATGGATGAGATTACTGAAATCGATATTAATGTCCAGGCAAAACTGTTACGGGTTCTTCAGGAGAAAGAGTTCTATCGTGTTGGAAGTCAGAAACCCGTTAATGCAGATGTGCGTATCATTGCTACCTCAAATCGAAACATTGGAAAGACGATTGCTGATGGTGATTTCAGAAAAGATCTTTACTACCGTTTGAACGTTTTTCCCATTACAATACCGCCCCTTAGAAACAGGCCCGGAGATATCCCGGTCCTCGCCGAATATTTTGTGAAGCGCTATACAGACAGATATAACATGGAGCCAAAAGTACTCAGTAATAAGCTGATGGACTTTTTCATGCAACATGAATGGAAGGGCAATGTCCGGGAGCTGGATAACATGATTCACAGGGGGGTAATACTATCGCACAACAGTTCTGAAATCAATCTGGAACATATTCAAAACAACCTTTTTACAGATGAAAATGAAGATCTGTCTGAGTCTCCATTAACTGATTTTCCTCTCATGTCGATCGAAGACATGGAACTTCAAATGATCCGGCGAACACTTGAACACACCAGGGGCAATCAAAAGAAAGCAGCTGAAATCCTGGGTATTTCTGACCGAACCATACGAAATAAGTTGAAGAACTACGAAGAGTAGTAAACCATTCTATATATTTTGTACGATTAACTTTCGAGCCCTGTCCAATCGGTTGGTCTTGGATAGGGTTACGATAAGACGTCTTCTGTATTCCCCATTTTCAGACTCCTGTTCATATAACATATCATACACCTCAGAAGGATAGTCATACCATCCATTTACCATAAACATGGATAAGAAGTCATTTAAATCTCTCGCTTTCTCATCACATAGTTTATCCGGCAGAAACTCTTCAAAGATCTCCTTGAAATAGAAGACAGATCTTTCATAATCCAGCAATTCAATGGAAAGAACGAGCAGAATATTCAACAAATCACTGTCATTTTTCTCCTTTTTCAATGAATATAACTCTTCATAAAAATTAAGTGCCTCATTTCTTAAACCGGTTCTGCTTGCCAGGTCTGCAAGTTGGATAACCGTCTCT
>SKZL01000183.1 GCA_007127395.1 Balneolaceae bacterium | reverse complement strand
CCTTTTGGAACCTGCAAAGAGTACCGCATCGGCTTGAACCGATTCAAAATCGGTCAGATCTGTGTTGACATGGGTATCCTCAATAACACCTATATCAACGCTCTTGTTGATCAATGTAGGCAACAGATATGGATCTTTTCCGGACAATTTTCCGAAATAGTCTCCCCCGGTTAATACAATAGCCAAAAAATCATTCATTCCCACTAATGGCAGGTTTCCGGCATGAAGGCATAAAATTTTCTTATTGGTTGCTGCATCCGGAAAACAATTGGATCGAAGAGCCCACTTTGTGATATTCTTTTCAGTAAGAGAGGTTTTTAGCGAAAGAATGCGGTGTTTAACATCGCTAAAGCTGAAGTGTCCTTCGTCGACTGTAGCCTCGATAGCCCGGCTCAATTCTTTGTTATCCGGTTGTAACCAGCTTTTGATGGCACAATCAAGTAACTGAATTCTTTTGCCAAGTTGAGCATCCATATTCATTCAGCCGGGTACTGAAATTAGAGTGTTGAGCAGTGGATCAAACAGCCGGATAAACTTTGCATTCTGCAATAATTACCGTAAAACACTATCCGTTTAATTCAGGTCAGTGATCATCTCATCTACTGAATTCCATGTTGAGTCAGCCTGAAATGTTCTTCCCATCGCCCTGAACTGTCTGACAAACCTTCGTTTGTTCACGCTAGGAGCAAACTGGCCATACTCAATCATAAAAAGGCGCTGTGTCTCAGGATCATAATAGGTAAAATTCACAAATGGGCCACCCATAAAATCATTGGTCATTGTCCAGGTTCCAAGCGTCTCAAAACCGATGATACGGTCATCACGAACAACCTCATCCGTAATCACTGCTCTTCGATACTCAGTAGTTATGTAAGAGTTATCTCTCTCTCCTCTCAGGTACTGCTCAAGCAGAGAGTCCCTTTGAGCATTGATCCATTCATGATCCAGAAAATCGATATTGTCAACATCATCTTTCCACCACCCTAACATCCAGCGGTTATTATCCGGCAGGTATCGACGGAATACTACAACATCATCTGTCTCGACCGATTGCACATAATCATGCTGCATTCGAACACTCCATCCATGTTTTTGCCATAGTGAGTCTGAAATAGCGACCTGCTCTCCCCTTCGGAAAACTTCCCCGATCCTTCTTTCAAATTCAAGTTCAAGAAGGTTGCCAACCAGCGATCGTTCTGAATTAATTATCTTTTCAGCCAGCTCTTCATCAGAAGTGGATGTAAGTAGCAGTGTCCACTGATCACGCACCCATCTGTCACGTAAAGGAAAAGCGAAGCTATCTCCATTTCTGACTCTCTCTTCTACCTCATCACTTAAGATAGCCCGTATCAGAGCGGCTACATTTGTGTCGTCATCGATAGATGACACAACGATGATATTTTTATTGCGACGAAGCTCATCCAGTTGAGAATTTGTACTGAAATCACGATACATAAGCCTGTAAGTTGGTTCATAGCCCGGTATTGTCTCTATCATTTTTCCAAAAGTATCCTCCAATGCCAGGGCGGTATCGCTTTCCCATAAAGTTGAATCCATAATAACAATCACTTCATCGGCAGCTCCTATTGACATTGGCCTGTAATCACTGTCGCAGGATATTGAAAACAGGGAAATCAGCAGAAGTACAGGTAGTATAAAATAACTGAAACGCATTTTTATTCTCTTATTTTTGGTGTTCAATTTTTCCAAATTTTAAATCCTTAACAAAGTCCATTGTGTGGTTAAACCAGTCAGGATCGGGATATCTATTGCGTATCGTGTCAATCAAAGCACTGCCTACAATAAAACCATCCAGTTTTGCAGATATTGTTACAGCATCTTTATGATTTCTTATTCCGAAGCCCACCAGTTTTGGATTATCAGTCACATTTTGATTTACACGATCAATAAAACGCACAACAGAACGTGCTATTTCATCCCCATCTCTTGCACCGGTTACCCCGGTTACTGAGACGCAGTAGACAAATCCGCTGCTCAACTGATCAATCTGCTTCATCCGTTCATCTGTTGAGTTTGGTGCAACCAGATAGATGAGGTTAAGATTATGTTTTTTTGCTTCAATTGCCAATTCTGCGGATACTTCAATCGGAGCATCCGGTATGATCAAACCATCCACACCGCTCTCTGATGCATCTTTGCAGAACTGTTCAGTTCCGTACCGTAAGACCGGATTTATGTATCCCATTAAAACTATAGGAATTTCTGAAGATTTTCGAATCTCTTTTACCATACCAAAAATGGCGCTCATGGTGATGCCATTTTCGATGGCTCTGTTACTTGCAAACTGGATCGTTGGCCCATCAGCAAGCGGATCACTAAAAGGCATTCCCAGTTCAATGATATCTGCTCCATTCTCCTCAAAACCCAAAACCAGGTCTACTGTTGAATTTAAGTCGGGATAACCGGCAGTGATAAAAAGAGACATTACTTTTTGATCATCTTTTCGGTTCTCAAATAGTTTTTCTATGCGTGGCTTCATGAATTGGTTTTTTTCTTATCTAAATAAAATAAATGATTCCTCTCTACAACTCTTTGCCTGAAAACCATTCCGAAATTGTTTTCATATCCTTATCACCTCTGCCCGAGCAATTAACAACAACTATCTCATCCTTTTGAGTCAGAGGCATCAATGTTTCCAGGTAAGCAAATGCGTGAGCCGTTTCAATCGCAGGTATGATACCCTCCTTGTCAGATACCAATTTTACTGCTTTCATCGCTTCTTCATCAGTGATACCATAGTAGTGAACCCTTTTTATATCGTGCAGATAGGCGTGTTCCGGACCTATTCCCGGGTAATCCAACCCTGCACTGATTGAGTGTGCGAGCTGTATCTGTCCTTCAGCGTCATGTAGCAGATAACTTAATGACCCATGCAGCACACCGGGGGTACCAATGGTTAAAGTGGCAGCTGTCTGATCTGTATCAGCTCCAAGGCCGGCGGCTTCAATACCGATCATTTTAACATCTTCATTTTCAATGAACGGGTAGAAGAAACCAATCGCATTACTGCCGCCACCTACACAGGCAATCAAATAATCCGGGTCTCTGCCTTCCAGCTTACGTATCTGAGTTTTGGTTTCATCACCGATAACTCTATGAAAGTTACGAGTCATCATAGGGTATGGATGCGGACCAACCACAGAACCAATGATATAAAATGTGTTTTCCACATTTGTGACCCAGTCACGGATCGCCTCATTAGTTGCATCCTTAAGGGTCTGTGAACCGCTAGTTACCGACCGAACCTCTGCCCCGAGCAATCTCATTCTGTCAACATTTAACTTCTGCCTCTCCATGTCTTCAGCGCCCATGTAAATCACACACTCAAAGCCAAACTTTGCACAGGCAGTAGCCGTTGCAACGCCATGCTGTCCGGCCCCGGTCTCAGCAATAATACGCGTTTTGCCCATATTTCTGGCTAAAAGGAGTTGTCCGATTGCGTTATTGATTTTGTGGGCACCGGTATGGCACAAATCTTCCCTTTTCAGGTATATTTTGGCTTTACCGAAGTAATCTGTCAGACGGTTTGCAAACGTACATTTTGTCGGCCTACCAACATATTCCTGCAACAGATCGTGATATTCCTTCTGAAAAAGCGGATCATTCTGTGTCTCGGCATAGGCCGCCTCCAGCTCTATCAAAGCCGGAATCAGTATTTCCGGAACATATTTTCCACCATATTTTCCAAAATAGCCTTCCTTTGAGGGTACTTTATATTCCATTTAACTGTTTGTTCATTATTTTTCCGGTTAAATACACTTTAATGGTAAATCTGATCTCTTCATAAATCGTTCTTGTACTCAGATAAACCCTGTCTCCTGCTGATCCCAGATATTCCTCATCACATCAAAAAATTGTTCAATTTTATCAAAATTTTTCAATCCGGGCGACTCCTCCAGGCTGCTGGAAAGGTCTACTGCATAGGGTTTAAAACGTTCAATTGCCTTCTCAATATTCCGATGGTTCAAACCGCCGGAGAAAAAGAGAGGTATCTCTGTGGTTAATTCGTCCAATAGATTCCAGTCAAACGTTTGCCCTGTCCCTCCCCAAAGGCTTTCCGTTTTTGTGTCAAAAAGCAGGTAATCAACAGATGATTCATACTTTGAAATAACTCTCTCTATGGAATCAACAGTTGAATCTTTATCAATATGAATCGCTTTAATCAGCGGTTTATCGATCAAATTGCAATATTCAGGAGATTCATTGCCATGGAGTTGAACAAGGTCGATACCGGTTTGAGTACTGATTCTGTTCACATCATCGAGAGGCTGATTCACAAAAACACCTACTTTTTGTGGTCCTTCAATCCAGTTGATTATCGCTCCGGCCTTTGCGGGTTCAACAAATCTGGGACTACCGGGATAAAAAATAAAACCCAGATAATCTGCCATTGCTCCGGCTAGAAAGCGTGCATCTTCCAGTGTTGTAATTCCACAAATTTTAACTTTGGTTTTTAGCTCTGGTTCGGCAAACATAACAATCTATTCAGTTCCTGCTCTGGTTTCTTTCTTTAGTCTCTGTCATCAGAATCCTCACCGTGATTCTCAGTCACACCGGTCAGTAATTCTTTTAATCCTTCACCAATATTCTCCTGCTTCATCAGATGCTCACCGATGAGTGCTGCATGAATGCCATGTTTTTGCAGTAATTTTAGATCTTCTGAGCTGTGAAGGCCGCTTTCCGAAACTTTTACAACAGGATCGGGAGCACTACTCAATATTTCAATTCCCCTGTGAAGGTTTACCTCAAAAGTTGATAAATTCCTGTTGTTTACACCCACAATATGAATATTGTTCCAATCCAGGTCTTGAAGTTCAGCATTATGATAACACTCTACCAGCGCGTCCAACCCAAACTCTCTGGTTGCAGCCAGCAGTTCATGCAGTTGATTTCCACTATACATGGTAACGATCAATAAAACAGCATCTGCACCAAAAGCTTTGGCCTCCTTCACCTGATAAGGATCCAGGATAAAATCTTTTCGAAGCAATGGGACCGGACTTATCGCAGCCACACTTTCCAGATTCTGAAGTGAACCTTGAAAAAAGGGTTCATCCGTTAAAATAGAGATAGCAGCTGCACCGT
>SKZL01000269.1 GCA_007127395.1 Balneolaceae bacterium | reverse complement strand
AACTAACATCGAATCAAGAGCTTGAATTAAAGCTGATTGAACAGAAAATTGAAAATGCCGGCGGCATAGAAGAGCTGGAGACGATGATTGATGAAATCTCTTCGGTCAGTGAAAGAAAAGAGTTGTGGAAAAAGAGATTGGTAGCGACGACACTGGCAAAAGTTTGCACATCTGATCTTTTTCATGACCTGGATTTTGATGCGGTGGTTGTGGATGAGGGATCGATGGCCAACCTGCCCTACCTGATTGTTTTGGCGTCTCATGTGAAATGGCATATGGTTGTTGTAGGTGATCCAATGCAGTTGCCACCTATTGCTTTAACCGGCAAAGAATCATCGAGAGAGTTTCTGGAGAGAGATATTTTTACTACGGTTTCCGGTGCTGAAACAAGTGAAGAACTTTTTAACTGGCATGATGAAAACCGGGATTTCACCTCCTTTTTTGATACTCAGTACCGCCTTGAATCATCACTTGCAGATATCATCAGTACCGTGTTCTACGAAGGACGGTTAAAAACAGGTAAACTGGACAGTGTTGATCCACTGGATGGGAGAGATCGTGCATTTCACTTGGTGGACACATCAAAATATGGGCCATTTTTGGAGCAAAAAGAGGGTGAGAGAGGCTTTCAGCCGATGAATACAGTACATCAGGATATAGTGGTCAGATTGTTGAAGAATATGTCGGGCAGGGGAATTCTGATGGATCAGATCGGAATTATTGTTCCTTTTCGAAGTGTGGTTTATGATCTTAGAAACAGATTGTATGATGAGGGAATCAGGGATGTTGAAGTCGGAACCATCCATACCTTTCAGGGCCGTGAAAAGGATTATATCATTTTTGATACCGTGATGAGCGGGGAGAAAAAATTTGGTAAAGTAAGACACTATTCAGTGAGGCCACTCGATGAGGAGAAGAACGGATTAAGCGTTCCGCGCCTGTTGAATGTAGCTTTTTCCAGAAGTAGCCGGGAACTGGTGGTGATTGCGGATATGATCCATATTAAGAAGGTTTATGGGAAAAAGTTCCTGGGTCGGCTACTGGATCGGTTGAAGGGGTAGCGGATGTATGATCAGTTTTCGTTTAACCCACACACTTAGATTACCGTAGTATTTATTCAACCCAATCACGCGGGTTTTTCAGCACATCAATCAAATTCGCTTCACGGCTGCCGCTTTCAGGTTGAACATCATAATCCCATCGAACAGTGGGGGGCAGGCTCATTAGTATGGATTCGATTCGCCCGTTTGTTTTGAGCCCGAAAAGCGTACCCCTGTCATGAATCAGATTAAATTCCACATATCTGCCACGGCGTATCTCCTGCCACTGTTTTTGTGTCGGATTATACGGTTCATCCATTCGTTTTTTGACGATAGGCAGGTAGGCATCCAGAAAGAGTGAACCGGTATCTTGTGTGAAAGCCTGCCAATCCTGTAAGCTCCGTTGGTCATCCGCTCGCAGATAGTCGAAAAAGAGTCCGCCGATACCCCTTGCTTCATCACGATGTCTGTTTCGAAAATAATCATCACACTGCTTTTTGTAAGCCGGATAGAGCTCTTTACCATGCCGGTCACAGGCATTTTTTAAAACCGTGTGAAAATGATGTGCATCTTCATCCCAAAGGTAGTAGGGTGTTAGATCAGCGCCACCGCCAAACCATCCGTCTTTGATCTTTTTCATTTCCGCGTCTTCATAGAGTTCAAAGTAGCGGAAATTGGCGTGAACCGTGGGTACCATTGGGTTGACCGGATGCACGACAAGTGAAATACCACCCGCCCAAAACCAACCCTCTTTCACATTAAAATGCTGACGGATCGGATCCGGCAATTCACCAAAAACAGTTGATGTATTCACACCGCCTTTCTCAAACACCGGGCCTTTTTCGATCAGTCGTGTGAGGCCACCCCCGCCCCCGTCACGTTCCCAGTAATCTTCTCTGAAAACTGATTTTCCATCAATCTCTTCAAATGCAGTACAGATTTCATTTTGCAAAGATCTGATGTAGGATGTGAATTCTGTTTTAATCATTTTTTAAGTGAAAAGTGAAAAGTGAAAAGTGAAAAGTAGGCAGAAAGCAGAAGGCAGAAGTGTTTGGATCTGGAATATTCTCCTATTGGTCATCCTGATGAATATCAGGATCTCAAAACCACTGATTATTTTAAAGTTCATTGTTAACAATGTACTCATAAAATATAAAAAGTTTGTCCTGCGTCAGGATAAGACACTACTATTATTTCCAGACATGCTCTGTTTTCTTTTAATTAATGGGATCAAAGCGCAGTACCAATTACGTCAGATTTATTGGAGCTATCACGGAACACCCACTTTTCACTTCTAACTTTTTACTCTTCTGCCTTCTGCCTCAAGAATACCCCTTCACTGTATCTACAAATGCTCTAGCGTGATCAACGGGAACATGTGGCAAAATACCATGCCCTAAATTGGCGATGTATCGCTGTGTGCCAAAACGATCGATCATCCGTTTGGTTTTAAGTTTAATTTCAGGTATCGGTGCCAACAGGTGTGACGGATCAAAATTACCCTGTAGAGTGACATGATCGGCCGTATGGGTCCGCGCATATTCTGGAGAGATGGTCCAATCCAGCCCAAGCGCAGCTACACCACTTTTATAACTCAATCTTTCCAGTGCATACCATGCCCCCTTTGCAAAAAGGATCATCGGAACACCTTTCACATTGGCTGTTATCTCCATCAGCGATGGAAGAGCCCACTCATTGAAATCATCAGGGCTCAACAAGCCTGCCCATGAATCAAATACCTGCACAGCCTGTGCTCCTGCTTCGATTTGGGCATTCAGATAGTCGATAGTGGCTTTAGTCAGCTCCTTAAGAACATGGCGGGATGCTTCCGGATGCTGGTATAAAAAGGATTTTGCCAGGTCAAAATTTTTAGATCCCTCACCTTGAACCATGTAGCAGAAAAGGGTCCACGGTGCACCGGCAAACCCAATCAGCGGCACGCGTCCGTTGAGTTCATGCCTTGTGAGGGTTATCGCATCCATAACATGGCTCAATTTTCCGGGTATATCTTCGGCAAAGATCGAAAAAGCATCGTCAACTTTTCGAATCGGATTTCCCATTACAGGCCCTTTACCCGGAATCATCTGCACGTCAATATTGAGGGCTTGTGGTACGGTCAGTATATCGGAGAAGATAATTGCAGCATCCGGTTCCAGTTCATCGATGGGCTGAATGGTGATCTCACAAGCCAGTTCAGGGGTTTCTACGCGTTCAAAAAAGGTATACTTTTCGCGAAGTTTCATGTATTGCGGCAGGTATCTGCCGGCCTGACGCATCATCCATACAGGGGGCCTCTCAACGGATTCACCTTTCAGTGCTCTGAGAAAAAGATCATTTTTTAGTGGTGGAAAGTTATGTTTGCTCATAAGGTTCAATCATCTAATCTTTCAGCCAATATTTGGCTTACATAAGATAAAAAAGTTTTCGTGTTTGCCTCCGGAGAGATATGTACATGTTTGCCGGATTCGATACTTAACTCCTGACCTGTAGTCGGGCCGATGGCAAATAGTTCAGGAAGTGAACCGGCTCGAAATCCTCCGCTGTTTCTGAATGCATGTACAGCACTCGGGCTGTAGAAAAGAACTGCTTCGATGCCGGAAAGATCGAGATTCATCGATTTTAGAATTGTTTTGTATACAACCACATCCCTGACCTCAATTCCTGAGCCTTCCAGAAACTGTCTGAATTCATCTCTTCGTTTATCTCCGCAAAAATGGAGCACAGTCGGGTTTACTGAATCCGGGTTGACTGAAAAATCATCCCTTATTTTTTTTGCGAGTCCGGTGCCGTCATGTTGATCGGGCACGATCGGGACAAAACCGATCCTTACCAAAGCTTCGGCAGTTTTTTCACCGACAGCGTAGGCGTGTTGTCCATTTAGAGAACTGAGATTACCCGAGGTTTCAATAAAACGCCTGAAAGCTTCGACACCCGATTGGCTTGTAAAAGCAAAGAGAACGTTTTGATGCTTTTTGAAGAGAGTGTTCAATTCATCCCACACTTCCCTGTATCGGATCTCTATGGCCGGTTCAACTGTAACGGACAGATTCAGCTCCTCTGCAAATTGAACTTGCTCTTTGGTAAGAGGGCGCGTAACCAATATGTGATGAGTGGATTTCAAAAAGTTCAGATTAAGGCTGCGAATATTTTTGATTCAAAGTTATGAATTGTGCTCAACGGAATAAAAAAGAAGAGGTTATTTTCTGAGGTCTTCAACCAAACGGCCGGCACCTTTAGCTAAAAGATCCCGTGCGGCTGACCGTCCCAGGCCGGCGGAATCACGAATCGGTGCAGTCACCTCAATATCGTATTGCAGCGACCCATCGATGGCGAGTGCCACTGCGTAAAAATAGATCATATCGTCCTTAATTGTGGCATATGCTCCAACCGGCGCGCTGCATCCGGCTTCCATTTCGTTGAGCAGATCCCTTTCAATCTTCGTGCAGAGATCTGTATAGTGGTGGTTCAAAGGAGTAGTGATCCGATCCGTTTCTAAGTCATCTTCACGAATCATGAGAGCAATTGCCCCTTGTGCCGGTGCCGGTACCATCCACTCCAGGTAGGAGGAAATATGGTGTTCCAGGTTGATCCTTTTCAGCCCGGCCGCGGCAAAAATGGCTCCTTGCCATGCATTCTCATCTACTTTTTTGAGCCGTGTATTCACATTGCCACGGATGTTGGTAATCGTGTGATTGGGATATTTGTGAAGCCACTGTGCTTTTCGCCGATTGCTGCTGGTGGCGATGATGGCCTCAAATGATTCATCATCCAGAAATTCAGTTCCATCCGGAGCTACCAGTGCGTCCCTGGGATCTTCCCTTTCCAGTACTGCAGAGACTTTCAGGGGAAGGGGATTTTCGGTGGGGAGATCTTTGTAAGAATGTACAGCCACGTCAATGGTTCCATTGATCAGTGCATCATCCAGTGCTTTTGTAAATACACCCTTGCCACCCATTTCAGTGAGCGGCGTTGTAAGATCCAGGTCACCCTCCGATTTGACAAAGATGATCTCAGACTCAATACTATTTTTCTTCAACAGTCCGGCTACAGAATTTGCCTGCCATGTAGCCAGCTCACTGTCCCGGGTTCCAATTTT
>SKZL01000338.1 GCA_007127395.1 Balneolaceae bacterium | reverse complement strand
TATATACCTGTAATTTCTTGTTTGAGGATTATAGATAGCTACCCTTTCCGACGGGATAACAAAATTACCGGGTGCTCTCGGGGCAATCAGTTCAGTAAATGTTTTTTCTCCTCTGATCGTATTCCCCCTTCGCTCAATGTTGCTGTTTTCCTGCGGGGAGTAGATCTCCAATCCGTCGGGCAGACGATAATCCGGTTTCCTGATCAGCGGAATGTTACCACTTCCTTCAATTTTGGTGATCAATTCAAGAGTTTCACCTGTTACAACTTCACGGGATGAGAGCCGTCTTTCAACGCGCAGATCACCAACAGCGTTTATTGAGAGGGCATTCTCAGCAACAGGCAGAGGCCTAACCGTCAAAATTACCGGTTCAGACTCCACCGACATTCGTCGTTGATTTGCTCCTGATCCGAAAAAGCTGCCAAACGGATCATTTCTGGAGGGCTGAGTGCGAACACCAATATTCAGAGGAAACTCCGAGAGGGTAAGTTGGCCACTGCGGCTCGGGAAGAGTGCGTATCTCAAGAGAGTTGCTCTCCGGTAACGAACTCCATCAATGATAGTAGACTCAGCCTGTGGCTGCCGGTCATTCTGCAGCTCCTCTTTCCAAAAACCATCTGTTCTCCAGCCGGTGGTCGGCTGAAAAGATGTGATCTCAATTCCCTGTTTAAAATAGAGTACCAGATTGGCGACGGTTTGCTGGCCCGGAACCAGATTCGTTTCATCCACTTCAATTCTGAGATAGATATCCGGCCGTTGTGTTTGCCCATCCGGTGTTAACTGCTGGTTTTGAATAATCTCAATCTGGATCGGATCTGTCTGTTTGATCTCACCGTCAATCTCAATCCGGACAGGAGGAATGATAAATGTTCCCGTTTCTCTGGCAATCAGATTGTAGCTGTAGGCCGTAGTTGTATTTGTTCGTCCATTGACGATGGAGATACTGGTGCTTCTTGATGGTGTTGCGTTCAGAATACGCACTCCTTCAATTTCAGGTAAAACGGGCAGGGAGACATTTCTCATGGATGAGCCGGACACCTCCACACTCAAAACGAACTGTTCACCGACAAAAATTCTATTTTCAGATACTGTCGCCTCGAGAGTATAGTCCTGTGCAGCCACATGCCCCGGAAGAGAGAAGGCAAGTGTTAAAAAAAGATAGAAAGCAGTAAAAGCAGTGGTTTTACCAATCTTTTTCATTACTTGCCGGCGGGTTTGTAGACTCTTTTTTCTGATTTTCAAGTAACTCACGCTCCAGTTGTTCCAGTGCGTCCAGAATATTTTGGGCCTCCTCAGGAGTCATCTCAAGAGGACGTTCCTGCTGCTGTGATTCATTTTCATCCTGATCCTGCTGGCCGGGTTGCTGCTGGTTATCAGGATCCTGATTTGGGTCTTGATCCTGATCCTGTTGGCTGTCCTGAGACTGAGACTCATCCTGATCGCCATCACCATCTTCCGATTCAGATGATTCCTGATCACTCTCCTGATCCTGCTTTTTCCGAACGGCCAGCTCATAATTAAATTTGGCATCCGGATCATTTGGATTGTTGATCAAGGCATCACGGAAATAGTCGAGGGCTTCATCATAGTTGCCCATGTCTGTGAGCATACGCCCTTTGTTGTAATCAGCAAAAGAGCGGTTTAAGGGAGAGTCAGTCAGCGATTTGAACCGTTCATAAGATTCCATTGCAGCATCGCTTTCTCCCAGTTCATAAAGTGCCCTTGCCAGATTAAAATGTAACCGTGCATCATCCGGATTCTGTTCAATAGACTGTTGATAAAGCTGGGCAGCTTCGGCAAATTCACCCCTTTCAAAAGCACTGTTTGCTTTTCGGGCATCATTAACAGAAGATGCTGTCAGGAATATGAAGATTGTAACTAAAAAAACAGCTCTCATAGTAGTAAAATCTTAATTTGATCCGTTTTGATCGAATGGTATAACGAACCTAAAAAACAGAGCGTATGTAAAAATTATCCATTTTTTGATTCAAGTAACTGAAGGGTTTCATCATCCAGTTTCAGGTTTGTGAAAACATTTGATACATCATCATGATCGTCAAACAGCTCCATTAACTTAAGATTTTTTTCTGCAATCTCCGGTTCAGGAGAAACTTCTGTCATGGGAATTTGAATCAGCTCAGCTGCTTCAATCGTGAAACCTTGCTCTTCAAGTTTTTTTCTCACATTGATAAGTTCTTCTCGAGGGGTAAAAATTTCAAAAAAATCCTCTTCTATTTCCACATCATCTGCGCCGGCATCGATAGCAGCCAGCATAAACTCCTCTTCATCCAGGTTTTCACTGCTCACCTTGATCGATCCTTTCTGAGTAAAAAGGTAAGCAACAGATCCATCAGTGCCCAGATTCCCGCCATTTTTATTAAAAAGATAACGGAATTCACCCACGGTGCGGTTCAGATTGTCACTGGTAGCTTCAATAAAATAGGCAATACCACCGGGTCCGTAACCTTCGTAGGTAACCTCCTCAAAATTACCGGAACCGTCATTAAGTTCACCCGTTCCCTTTTTGATTGCTCTTTCAATATTGTCTTTGGGAAGATTAACCGCTTTGGCATTTTGAATGGCTAAAGAGAGTCTTGCATTCATATTCGGATCACCACCACCTTCACGTGCGGCAACCGTAATCTCACGGGTATGTTTTGTAAAGGCTTTGGAACGCTTTGCATCTTCACGTGCTTTGCGATGTTTAATATTCGCCCATTTACTGTGTCCTGCCATATAAATAAGATGGTTTAATTCTGAAGTTCCAAGGTATATGAATCTAAAAAAAGTGCAGATTTTGTCCCGACAGTTGTCGGGATCAAATATAACGTAATTGTCCATTTTCACCTAATGGTGTGTAACCGGAAACAAATGATCAAGGGTAAAAGCATCTTGCTGCATCATCTTCTAATGGAAAGATATAAACAAGCTTTTCATCAAAATTTTGAAGACCCTCGGATGTATGGACTGGAATTGAATGATTTTATATCCAGGATCTATTCATAATCTTGTTCAATATTTGTGGTTTCGAACAATTGTCAACATCTTAGGGCTTCAACAAATCAGCCAAAATGAGCATTTTTGATAACGAAAAATTTTCTATCTACAGAGATGTTGAGTTAGAAGCATTCTACGATATTGACCTTACGAACCGCAGGAAAATTATAATTGCACACGTGATTATTTACTTTTTCCCGGTTTTAATTACAATACTCATCTCCCAGATCTACTCGTACAGTAGTTTTCTCTATTTATTCTCATTGCCTTCAGTCTTACTAATTGCTTACAGTCTGATGTTGTACGCAATCGTCATCATTGAAACCAGTTTTTACATGTTTCCAAAGTCGAGGTTATTCTATAAGAAGTATTTTCTATGGATTATTATTCCCATTGGATCACTGCTTGGTGTGGGAAGTTACTTTATAGGAGTGAACCTGTTTGAATATATACGCGAACCTGACGTTAATTTCGGGGTAGCATGGATTGCAGCAGGAGCAGCTACTGTGTTCGCTCTATTTGGCTTTGCGCAGTTTGGTTTATCCCGCATTTTACATGCCTCAAAAGAATTATACACCCGGAAAGCCAAAGTAGAAACCGATATTCAGTTTGCCACAGAAATTCAGGAGCGGATTCTTCAGGAGGTAGAAATTGAAGAGAATGGTTTGCGAGCTTATGCATGTTCTAATCCCGCAAATGAACTCGGAGGCGATTTTTTTGAACTTTCACTTCGTGAAAACCAGCTTTTTGCATCGATCGGTGATATTTCGGGCCACAGTTTTGGCGCCGAACTGCTAATGACCATGACAAGAAGTGCTCTGCAGACTCATCTCGAGTATAACCGGGAGCCAGCTCAAGTGATGTCTCATCTGAACACTTTACTCAACCGGCAGACCGACCGATCCATGTATGCGACCATGACGTTATTGAAACTTGATCTGGCCAATTATCAGGTTTCGTTATGCAATGCGGGCCACCTGCCGGTGATCCATATACCTTTCGGCACCCATAAGGTTATTTACCGGCATAAGAAAGGAGTCGGTCTTGGAATAACCGAAGCAGCAGCCTATGACAACCTTGAGTTCGAGGTGAAGAAAGGTGATCTGCTCATACTCTATTCCGATGGCCTCATAGAAACGCGTGATGAAAAGATGCAGGTCCGGGATACCGATTTTTTTGAAGAGCTACTCGTTGAAACAATAAAGTCGGAGAAACTATCACCAGCTGAGCTGGCAACCGGACTTCTTGCCCGGGTGAGAGATTCTGACCATTCCGCCGAGATGGAGGATGATTCTTCGCTGATTGTGATCAATGTTTGAGCAGGTCACACTCTAAGCGACAAGAGCCGTTCATACGAAAAGCAGATATTCGGGTTTCATGAAGTGAACGGACTCTCAATCAAAGCCTCACTGCCGGAAAAGCAAGCCTAATTGTTTCAAATATTGGATCTAATTATGAATTAAATACCAGCTCTCTTCTTTTTTCCATCTCATCGGCAATTTCACGGCCATCCTCCCCCTGTTTTCTGATCTCCTGCATGATACTCAGATAGCTCTCTTCATCTCTGTCCTGACTCAGTTTAAAAGCTGTATCCAGATGAGTCACTTCAATTTCAAAAGCCACAATCGCCTTTATCACTTTCTGTTTAAACTCGGGATCAAGATTGTCAAATACCGTCGGAGACTGATGGTTATAATCTTCGAAATGAAGTGTCGTTTTTCGAAGTACCTCTTCCAGTCCCGCATCATCCAGAAACCTGATCGGCCCACTTGCATGCACACTCATATAGTTCCAGGTCGAGGCCAGATGCGGATTGCTATACCATCGGGCACTTACATAAACGTGACGGCCGGTAAATACCACAAGAGCATTTTCATTTTGCAATAGTGCTTTATGATGGTCGGTATTTCTCATGATGTGACCGCTTAAAATTTTGCGGCCCTCTTTTTCCTCCATAAAAACCGGCACCTGTGTGGCGACAGGTTTGCTTTCCGAATCGCATCCGGTTAAAAAAGCAAATGGATACCGTTCAATAAATTCTGCGATAACCTGCTCATCATGCTCTTTGTGATAAGGTAGATTGTACATAATATGATTGTGATACCGTTTCCGGCGTTATTGTTATGGCGGTCATCGACAAATGTACGGATTGATC
>SKZL01000148.1 GCA_007127395.1 Balneolaceae bacterium | reverse complement strand
GGTTCAACCGCTTATAATTTGTCGGCAGGCGGGCCTATTGTGTTACCGGGTACTCCTGTCATGCTTTTGACCCCAATTAACCCGCATACACTCACCACCAGGCCAATTGTTTTGCCATCTGATAAGATTTTAACCGTAAAAACAAGCGAAACTCCTGAAAATATTCTATTTTCCTATGATGGGATTTCAATTCCTCACAACCACAAATTGGATGTGGGAATCAAGCAGAGCGAATATTCTGTCCATCTAATTCAACTACCCGATCAAAACTATTTCGAGACGTTGAGAAATAAGTTAATGTGGGGCATGGATAAAAGAAAAAAATCATAAAAAAACAGAGACCGGGACTAACAGGAGTGTAACCATTCCGGCAGATCCTATAGAGGATAAGTGCCGTTCCGGATAAAAAAACAAACAAGAAACAATCAATTAAATCAATAGAATCATGAAAGTAACTGTTGTAGGAGCCGGAGGTAATGTCGGTTCAACTGTAGCTCTAACACTGGCAGAGCGCGACTTTGTAAAAGAGATCGTAATGCTGGATATCGAAAGAAAAGAGGGAGATAAATCATTTTTCCCGTCAAAAGGACGGGCGCTTGATCAATGGCAAACCGCTCCTGTCACTAATTTTGACACGTTTTTGAAAGGAACCGTTGATTATGCAGACACAAAAGATTCCGATGTATGTGTGATCACTGCAGGTGTACCGCGTAAACCCGGGATGAGCCGTGATGATCTCTTGTCGATCAATGGCAACATAGTTAAATCTGTGACTGAGGAGTTAGTAAAATACTCACCCGATACCATTATTATAGTGGTGTCTAATCCTCTGGATGTGATGACCTATGTGGCACATGCGGCGAGTAATCTCCCGGCAAAGAAGGTAATGGGTATGGCCGGTATATTGGATACAGCACGATATCGTGCATTCCTGGCGGAGGAGCTGAATATATCTTCGAAGGATATCCAGGCAACATTGATGGGTGGACACGGAGACACGATGGTTCCCCTGCCCAGATATACAACTATTGCAGGTATTCCTGTAACACAGTTTATCGATGATGCCAAACTAAACGAGATCGTTGAGCGCACCAAATCAGGTGGCGGCGAGCTGGTTGGTTTGATGGGTACTTCTGCATGGTATGCACCCGGCGCGGCTGCAGCACAGATGGTAGAGGCAATATTACTGGATCAGAACCGTATATTCCCATGTGCAGCTTATTGTGATGGAGAATTTGGTATCAAAGATCTTTTCATCGGTGTGCCGGTTAAACTGGGCAAAGGTGGTATTAAAGAGATCGTTGAGATCGACCTGAATGAAGATGAGATGAAACTTCTAAGAGCATCAGAAGACGCAGTTCGTTCCACGCTGAACGACTTCAAAAAGCTGATGGATAACTAAACCGCAAATAAAGAAGAGAAGGCTCTTCACTACTTGCATTTAGCCTCAATCCGTTCTACGGGTTGGGGCTTTTTTTATCTTTCCAACCATTTCTCCGGGGCATCGATTTCTGCATGGATGGATAAATGATCCTCTTTGATCCCCGAACTTTGGAGGCTGATCTCCCTGTTCTGCAATATTTTACCCGAGTTATCGCCATCAGGGCCATAGATCGGATCATCCAGAATAGGCAAACCCGCTTCACGAAGGTGCAAGCGAATCTGGTGGGTGCGGCCGGTCAATGGTGTACATTTCACCAGACTTTTGCCGTTCACAGTTGCAACCCGTTCAATGATCGTCACTGCTGATTTACCGTTGCTTAGATGACGCCCACATTCAAAGATAAAACCTCTTTTACGGGCAATGGGCAGATCAACCGTAATGGATTCCTCTTTCATCTCTCCGGCCACCAGTGCGTAATACCACTTCTCAACCCTCTTCTCTGTAAATGCAAACTGCAGCCGATTAGCCATTTCACGATTTTTCGCAAACAGCACCAAGCCGGAAGTAACCGCATCGAGCCTGTGTACAATACTCAACTTCTCATACCCTCTTTCGCTCAAAATATAGGTAAGCGTATTCTTGAAATATCTGCCTCCTTGATGCATGGGCATCGGCGCCGGTTTATAGACAACCAGCCACTCATCACTCTCTTCAATAACCGTAACGGTATCCGGAACAGAAGGCTCAATCACTTTAGGAGAGTGATGATAGATCAGTTGATTCGGTTTCAGAGATGCGTCTGCTGTAGCCTCACCCTGGGCAAACCAGATCCATTTGTTATCGAGGCGTCTTTGCCACTCCTCACAGCTCACATATGAGAAGCGTTCATGCAGGTATTCAATCAGTTTTTTCCCTCTGTCATGCGGTTTAACCAGAAGTGTCCGTGTGAGCGGATACGGTTCAACCAGCCTGATATCACTCCTTTTGAAGTTCACGCTCCTTAAAATCGTCATTGAAGTAGTTATACCATTTACGAAATGGTTTGAATGCGTTGTCCGGGTCGAACGGACGCAGGTACTCATTGGATTTGCACTCCTCACTGCAGCAACCATCCATCAATTCTGCCCCCTCCTCAGAACAGATAAACAGCTTGTTACACTCCATATTTGCACAGTTAATGTAGCTGTCGGCCGGTTTACCGGTAATCTCACACCTTGCAACCGGAGCCAAATTCTCCTTATTAACAGGCACAACGAGCCGGTCATCAAAAACAAAACATTTCCCTTCAAAATGCTCACCCCCCTCCTCTTTCGCATACTTCAGTATACCGCCATGAAGCTGGTTCACATCTTCCCATCCCTTTTTTTTCATAAGGACAGAAAACTTCTCACAGCGGATACCGCCGGTGCAATACATCAACACCTTCTTCTCTTTGGGAATTTCTTTTTCCACATCATCCAGCCATTTCGGAAAATCATAAAAATTCTCCACATCCGGTTTGATCGCGCCTTTAAAGTGGCCGATTCTGGATTCATAGTTGTTGCGCACATCAATCATGACGAAATCATCCCGGTTCTCAAGCACTTGCCTCCACTCATTGGGAGCGAGGTAGTTGCCGCCCTCACTGGGATTCAAGCCTGCATGATGGATGGCTACAATCTCCTTCCTCACCTTACATGTGAGCCTGGCAAACGGTATCTCTTCCTCCAGATCCGATTTAAACTCCGTTTTTTCGAAGCCTTCGATACCGGTGAGAAACCTCTTGTATTCAGAAATTTGATCGACAGTGCCCGCAAGTGTACCATTTATACCCTCTGAGCTCACATAAACCCTCCCTTTCAGGCCCAGTTCCTTCATGAACTCCTTGTGATCACGGCAAAATTGATCCGGAACTTCAATCGGGTGAAAATAGTAATAGAGTATAACTTCGTATTTCATTTTTTTTAACTTAAGACGAATTCAGAACAGAAATCGTTGTAATTTTCAAGGATTGACAATTTACGATGTTTTTAACCAAATTTTAACCCTCAGTTTCGAATGATCAAATTCCGATTGGCATCTGCCACTTTATTGATCGCACTTGCCTGTTTGATGATTTCCCCATTCGAACTGATGAGTCAGCATCGGCATGGCGACTCCTCGTCTGAGCCCTACATTGTCTTTCAACGCATTGAAGCCGCTGTTGAAAACGGGTTCATCTCAAAAGATGAAGCAATCCTGCAAAAGCTCTATGCAGGGGTCAACACGGACTTGATGGATGAACGGTTCAGAAGTGATTATGCTGAGCCGATCAAATGCCTTACACCGGTCATTATGGAGTTTGAACAGTCAAAGGAGAGCATGGATCCGGCCATTGTAGAAGAGATTAAGCAGTTATTTGAACCGACCGTTTCGCAAACGTCCCAGACCCATATCTCACCCTCCGGGCGATTTCAAATTCGCTACAGCCTTACGGGGCCAAATGCAGTTCCATCTGAAGGATTTGATGAAAACGGCGTACCGGATTATGTGGTTCGCACGGCATTTGCAGCAGATTCGTCATATAGTTATATGGTAGAAACACTTGGGTTCAGGGATTTCCTCAAGAACAGCCCTTATGAAATTTCTTATCGAAACTTTTCCGGAACCTATGGAATCACACTTTCCAGTGGCTCAACAACAAGAATGGTAGTCAATAATAATTTCGATGGTTTCCCGCCCAATTTACATCCGGAGGGAGATCAGATCGGTGCACTTTACGTAACCATTGCGCATGAATTGAAACATGCAAGTCAATTTGAGATCAATAGATTTGATAACAGATACGATACCGGCAGTTTTGACTGGATCGAAATGGATGCAACTCTGATGGAGCATGTGGTTTTTCGTGATGTTCGTGACTACTACAATTATATTATGCGCTATGACAATGATAAGGATGACTGGAACCGGAATGATCCACACCCCCTATCTATCTTTGGCAGTCCGGGAAGTGCCACACCGGGGGCATACAATCATGTAACCTGGATGATCTACTTTTATGAATTGTATGGGGCTCAATTCTGGGTGGACGTTTGGAATGAGATTGATCAGGCTTTCTTGAATCGCGTCGCGGGTGGGGATCCGATAACCTTCTTGGAGGCTATGGATCTTGTATTGAGCCGTTATAATACCTCCGTAGAGTCGGAGCATCTCAGAAATCACATGTGGCACATGAGTTCCGGACCCGAATTTGCAGATTACGATTTCGGGTTTATGGATCGCGAGAACTATCCGGTTGCGTTCAAGATGGAACCTGTTCAGGTTACAACGGAAGAACGTACCGTTATAAGTAACCAGCTTCCGTTGCGCTCGTTTGCTGCCAGGTATCACGACCTGATCCCAATCCCGCCCTCCGTTGCACTTGGCCAGCCATCATTTATTCTGGATTCTGACTCCAACGGACTCTATCTGGGGGTTGTGGGTTATTTCAAGGATGGCTCCGTACAAAGATTCGTTTCACAGGATCCAAATTCTACGATTCAGAATATCCAGACGACATGGTCGTGGCCTGATTTGGTGGATTTGAATGTGACAGTTGTCAATACAAGCAATACTCAATCCGGCAGTTACAGCTTAGAAATTATTTCTGCAACGCCGGAAAATGATTTGATTGCACAAAATTATCCCAATCCATTCAACCCTGTCACCAGAATCGATTTTGCGCTGAATGAAACGAAGGATGTTCGTCTGGAGGTATACGATATTCTTGGCAGAAAAGTGGCCACTCTTGTAGATGAACGGCTCAATGTTGGATTTCACTCT
>SKZL01000184.1 GCA_007127395.1 Balneolaceae bacterium | reverse complement strand
CTCTCAACTCTTTCAGAGCAATACTTAGTTTATGAATGAAATCATTTCTGGATTCAGCACTTTGTGATTCTGCATAATTAAATGCAGGTGATGTGCCTGATCTGATTAATTGCTTTGAGAAATGTTGTACAGCAAAATTGATAGGAAATTTATTCGTTAATGTAACGATAGCAACCGCAAAACGAATCAACCTCTCCTCTAAATCAAATCTTACATCCTTCCTGTTCATAAAACCCAATTATTATCTTCACTTTACTTTATGAACCAAATTTCCACAATTACTTACAAAACTTCTCAGATCATTATTCGATATTCAGAGTTCTGACTTCAAGCGTCAGCGCTCCCGCTTATTCCATATAAGGATATCGCCAATCTTTAGGAGCAACCCTCGCTTCTTTGATGGAGCGCGCAGAGAGCCATCGGAGCATATTGATCACACTGCCGGCCTTGTCGTTGGTACCCGATTTTCTGGATCCGCCAAACGGCTGCTGGTTGACCACCGCACCGGTAGGCTTCTCATTGATGTAGAAGTTGCCGGCACTCTGTCTGAAACGATCCGACATCTTTTTAAGGACATATCGATCCTTGGCAAAAATGGCACCGGTCAGGGCAAATGGTGAAGTGGTATCACAGAGGTCCATTGCCTCTTCAAACTCTTCATCCTTGTAGACATAGATGGTTAGCACCGGGCCGAAAATCTCCTCTTCCATCGTGCGATATTTCGGATTCTTGGCAAGGATTACAGTTGGTTGAATAAAGTAACCTACTGAGTCGTCATACTCACCTCCTGCGAGAATTTCGGCATCAGATGCCTCCCTGGCATGGTCGATATAACCGGTAATGCTCTCAAAAGCTTTCTTGCCAATTACAGCGCCCATAAAGTTGGTGAAATCTTCAACGTCTCCCACTTTAATCTTGGCTACTTCACCCAGAAGCTTATCCTTGAATTGAGGCCAGATGGAGATTGGTACATACATTCTGGAAGCGGCTGAGCACTTTTGTCCCTGATATTCAAATGCCGCCCGAATCGTTGCCACAACTAGCGCATCGATATCAGCACTGTTGTGTGCAAAGATAAAATCTTTACCTCCGGTTTCACCTACAATCCTCGGATAGGTTTTATAATTGCCAATATTATCAGCTATGGTTTGCCAGAGTGTGTTGAATGTTGGTTCAGAGCCGGTGAAATGTAGTCCGGAAAAATGCGGACTGGCAAAAACCGGGTCACCCACATTTGCGCCCCTGCCGGGCACGAAATTGATGACACCATCCGGCAGACCGGCCTCTTTCAGAATCTTCATAAAAAAGTAGTTGGAGTAGACCGATTCTGTAGAGGGTTTCCACAGGCAGACATTTCCGCACATCGCTGGAGCGGAAGGAAGGTTACCGGCAATGGCTGTGAAGTTAAACGGACTCAATGCAAATACAAAACCTTCCAATGGACGATACTCCACCCTGTTCCATATACCATCCGGTGAATAGGGCTGATCAGCCATTATTTTAGCCAGATACCAGGCGCCAAAGCGGAGAAAGTCAGCCAGCTCACCGGCAGCTTCAATTTCAGCCTGATGTGGCGTTTTGGACTGGCCTAACATCGTTGATGCATTCATGGTGTCGCGCCATGGTCCGGTTACCAGATCGGCTGCTTTTTGAAAAATAGCGACACGCTCTTCCCAAGGCATGGCTGCCCACTTTTTTTGGGCCGCTAGATTTGCTTCAATGGCCATATTTACCTCTTTCTCACCACACAGATAGAGTGTTGCCAGTTTATGCTTATGATTGTGTGGCATCGAAACATCCAGTGTATCGGAGGTCCGAACCTCTTTACCGTTTATAATAGCCGGAATCTCAATGACCTGAGATTTCAACTCTTTCAGTCTCTTTTTTAGCGACTCTCTTTGCGGCGTTTCCGGCGCAAATGAAAAGTAGGGTTCATTCTTTGGTTCCTGGATATTGAAGTATGCGTTCGACATGTTTTCTTCTGTTAGGGTGATCTTTTTAGCTTTTTCTATTCAGAAGATAAAGGATTTTCATCTGAAATCGAATGGCCAAAAGAGGTTGGTTCACAATGTAAATTCTAATGGCAGGGTTTGAATGAGAAAAAGACGCTGCGTATCATAAACAGCAAACTGAAATTTAATGCTTTTCAAATGATTCATCTGCTTCTTACACTCTTGATACTTATACCGGCCGACACAACAGAGTCGGAGATTCTACTGCATCAGCTGTTTGATGATTATCATGAATATACCCTTCAGATTAATCCGCTTGCTTCTACAGAACGTGATGAGGGCCCTGAAAACGCTGCAGCTATATTGCCTGAAACCGGTTTGGATGCGGTGAACCGGCGCTATCATGACACAATCCAATTTCTTGCACGAACAGAAGCAATTGATAGAGATGAGTTATCTGAGGAGAATAGGCTCAACTATGACATTTTCCGTTTACAGCTCGAAAACAGTAAGCTGGCATATGAAGTAAATGATCATCTATTGCCATTGAATGGATGGTGGGATTATCACGCTACTTTTGCAGATCTGGGGAACCGTGTGCCGTTGAACAATAGTAAAGATTATGAGAACTATCTGAGCCGTCTGGTGGCATTCCCGCAATATAACAGCGGATATATTGAGAGAATGCGCAAGGGAGTTGAAACAGGATTTGTAAGACCAAAAATTGTTTTCGAAGACTACCTTGCATCCATCGAAGCTCATATTGTGGAAACGGCAGAGGAGAGTCGCCTTTTTGCTCCGTTTCTTGATTTCCCGGCTGCTGTTCCGGAATCGGATCGTGATCGGTTGAAAACAGAGGCAAAAGAGATAATCATGCAGACCGTTGTGCCGGAGTTTGATCGTCTGGTCCGATTTTTGGGTGAGGAGTATATTCCATCAGCAGCAGAAAAGGAGGGGATCTGTTTTGTTGCGGGAGGTGTAGAGTACTGTCAATATCTGGTTGAGATGCATACGACCATGCAGATTTTACCGGAGGAAGTTCACCTGGTTGGGCTGGATGAGGTTGCCAGAATCCGGGATGAAATGATGGAGATCGTACAGGAGAGGGGTTTTGAAAATGATTTTGATGGATTTATTGAGTACCTGCGAACGGATCCCCGGTTTTATGCGGAGAGCGCTGAAGAGTTGATGAAAGAGACAGCATATGTACTGAAAAAAATGGATGGAAAATTGCCGGAACTGTTTAAGACACTACCCAGACTGCCATATGGTATCATGGAAGTTCCGGACTATCTGGCACCACGTACAGCTACAGCCTATTACAGCAGAGGCGCTGCAGATGGAACCCGAGCCGGGTTTTATGCTGTCAATACCTATGATCTGACCAGCAGGCCCCTCTTTGAAGTGGTTGCACTTTCACTTCATGAAGCTGTTCCGGGCCATCATCTGCAGATCGCACTGCAACAGGAACTGGAGGGACTGCCCAGATTTCGAACAGCCGGTGGGTTCACAGCTTATACAGAAGGTTGGGCACTCTACTCTGAAAGACTCGGCCTGGAAGTAGGTATGTATGATGATCCATACAGTAATTTCGGGAGATTAAGTTATGAAATGTGGAGGGCTTTACGCCTGGTTGTGGATACCGGTATTCATGCTAAAGGATGGAGCCGGGAAGAAGCTGTTGAATTTATGGCTGCCAACTCTGCATTGTCGCTCCATAATATTCGCTCTGAAGTTAATCGATATATTTTCTGGCCCGGGCAGGCTCTTGCTTATAAAATGGGGGAGATAAAAATCCGGGAACTGCGTGAAATGGCAGAGATTGCTTTAGGTGACTATTTTGATCTCAGGGAATTTCATGATGTGATCCTGTTGAGCGGCAGTGTTCCTTTGAGTGTCCTTGAGGATAATATAAAAATGTACGTAGATCAGGTTTTGATAGAGAAAACCTTGTGATTCAATGATGGCAGTTTTTGTCTGACCTGCAAAATCTTGGAAGTATCGATCTCTGCATGAATCATTCCGGGATCAGAGTTTCCATTCTCTATGACTTCACCCCATGGATCGATTATCATAGAGTGGCCATAGGTTTTTCTTTTATCTCCGTGAAGGCCTGTTTGAGCCGGTGCCGCGATATAAAGGGTGTTCTCAATGGCTCGCGCTCGCAGCAGTACCTCCCAATGAGCTTTTCCGGTTGGAACTGTGAATGCGGCGGGAACAAAAATGAGTTCCGCACCCTTTTCAGCCAACATACGATACAGTTCCGGAAAACGGAGGTCATAGCAGACAGTAAGGCCTATTTTAAGGGAGTGTTTTTCACCATTTTTTGTGGTTGAAATTTCACATACAACCGGTTCAGGCTTGCCGGATTCTACAGTATCAGACTCACGATAAACCTCATCTATTGATAAAGTAACATCGAAAAGATGGATTTTGTCATATTGAGCGACTATTTGTCCTTGAGGGTTTACAATGATCGACCGATTATAGACTTTACCGCTATCTGCTCTAACCGGAAACCCACCTGCCATGATATAGATGCCTGACTCCTTTGCCCATAATGGAATCAGTTGCAGTACAGTATCAGAAATACGGTCGCCCTTAAGATATTTTTCCCACTCATTACCCATGTAAGCAAAGTTTTCCGGCAGTGCTACGAGATCAGATCCATTTCTCGCAGCTTCATAAACTGCTTTTTTACACATTTCCATGTTTGTATCAAGATTTGGCTGACTATTCAACTGACTAACGGAAATGGTAAATCGAGACATAATTTGAGGTATTTATGATCCTTGTTTTGCAGATTCTTTTTTTGATTCTAAATTGAAAGATAAAGTAAATCTTAAAGAGTTCATGATCTATGAAGAAACTAATTGGTAAAACAGCAATCATTACCGGTTCAACAAAAGGGATTGGCCGTGCAATTGCTGTTCGTTTTGCTGATGAAGGAGCAAATGTTGTTGTAACCGGAAGAGATGAAATAGAGGGAAAATCTTTGGTAAAGAAAATTGAACGAGATGGTGGAAACGCAATTTATATTAAAACAGACCTTCAGGTCTCAGGTGAGATCGAAAAGCTGATTGATGAGACTGTGATTCGTTTTGGTACTATTGATATTCTGGTGTCAAATGCGGGGATACTGGGATTAGGTTCAGTAACTGAGGTAGATCCTATACTTTGGAGAGAGACAATGGAGATAAATGTAAACTCTGTTTTTCAAT
>SKZL01000004.1 GCA_007127395.1 Balneolaceae bacterium | reverse complement strand
TCAGGTATTCTGATGGTCTCCTGCAGTACCGAAGACCCATTCAGAATACCGCCGCCTAACCTGGATACAGTACCGCCGGCACAATCCATTCAAGGGATGACTGCTGTGCAAATCGAACCGGGTGTTGAAGCATATATACACGATGAAGGGTACGGTGATTTTTTTGTCACAAACCGGGATAATGTACAGGCATATGTCACCTTACGTACGGATGAAGGGAAAATTATCTACAGTTCGTTTGCAAATAACAGACAGGAACCCAGTGTGATAGCAATGAGATTTGCCGGAGAAATTCAAAATGACTTCAATTTTAACGTATCTCTTGCCTACTCACCGGGCTTCAAAGCAGGGCTTCTCGGTATGAAATTAGGAGAAAGCCGTACATTGGTCGTATCACCTGAAAAAGGGTTCGGATCTGCTCCCACCGGTTTCGGAAATGCTCAGTATAGAGAGAATACTCTTTTTTACGAAGTTCGTATCTCAAGAATTTTTCCTGACTAAACCTACTTTATAGCCGTTTTAACCTAAATAGATTCTTGAGATTCGTTCGGTCAGATTGGTTACAATCTCATGAGTGTTTGTATTTGCACTCTTTGCCCATTCGGATGCACTCCATCCATCGCCTCCCATCAGCGTCACCCCTGTTCCGGGTGGAAGTTTAGCATCACCTAAAAATATCATACACATATCCATAGTTACATTTCCTACTTGTGAATAAAACTCTCCGTTGATTGATACTCTAAGCCTATTACTGATAGATCTTGGCACACCATCTCCATAACCGACAGGTAGAGTAGCCAAATAACCATCTTCCGGGGCAATCCAGGTAGATGAATAACTGACCGGTACTCCTTTTTTAACAGGTCTGATTTGTGCAATTTCTGTTTTCCAGGTCAGGACTGGTTTAAGCCAGTCATATACGGTATGACCTGAGTTATATCCAAGCATACCCAGCCCTGTACGGATCATATTAAAATGATCCAAATCCTGATAATTTGCCGCTGCACCGGTGTTACTCATGTGAACCATTGGAACTTCCGGGAAGTGGGATAGTATCTCTTTAAATCGGTGATGCTGCTCATAAACGAAATCAGAACCCGGATCATCTGCTGATGCATAGTGTGAGTAAATTCCACTGCAAATCAATCTCTGGTTTGCAACAGCCATTTTCCGCACCTCTTGAAAATGATCCGGGAAAAATCCAAGTCGTCCCATTCCTGTATCAAAGTTCAGATGATACGATGTACCATCCATCAATATGGAAAAATGTGTTAAATCACTGATTGTTGCCGTTAGATTATGAGTCTGATAAGCTGCCGCAGTTTCATAGCGTGGCACACCGTAAACCAGAATCGGTTTTGTGATTCCATTCATTCTGAGCTCAATGCCTTCATCTACATTTGCCACTGCAAACCAATCTACATCTTGTCGTACAGCTCTTGCTACCTGAGTTGAACCATGGCTATAGGCATTACATTTTACGACCGCCAGTACTTTAGAAACACCTGCCCGTTCATTTATGTTATAAATATTTTGCTTCAGCAGATTGAGGTCAATTTCAGCTATGGAGTTTGGAAAGTGTTGTTTCAACGTCTTACACCAAAAAATTTCTTTTTCTGTTTCTTAAGTATCACATTTGCCGCATTATAACCGGCAGCACCAAAAACACCGCCCCCCGGATGACATGATGCACTTGACAAGTAGAGGTTTCTGATTGGAGTTTCATAATTACTAAGTTCCGGAGTAGGCCTGAACATGAACATTTGATCAAAATTCATCTCTACATGCATCACATTACCCCTAAGAAGGCCATGCTTCCTCTCTATGTCTAAAGGAGACTGAATATACCAGTCAATAAGTTTCCCTTTCATATTGGGTGCATATTTTTCTACAACCGAATAGATTTTTTCTGCCTCTCTCTCTCTGATATCATCCCATCTTTCACCATTCGAAAGTTCAAAAGGGTGCCATTGAGCCCAGGCAAATAGGGTGTGTTTGCCATCTTTAGCTACTTCAGGGTCAATTTTTGAAAATGTCATGGCCAGTACAGCCGGTTCCACTGGCGGCTCACCCTTTATGTAGTCACCGATAGCACGGTTCATATACTCAACTGAAGGTGCAAGTAATTGCATTCCATTGTGAATATATGGATCATCAGGAGCCGCTTCATAAATGGGCAGCTCTTCAACCGCGCAGCGTATCACCATACCAAAACCATTACCAACCTGAATATTCTCAACCTTTGTAAAGAGTGAGTCACTCAAGTGTTCTCGACCAACCAGTTTAAGCATCGTGGTCTGTACATGAGCATTTGAAACCACAATGTCAGCGCTATAGTAGTCACCTTCTTCGGTAACTGCCCCCCTGGCTGTTCCATTGGAAATTTCAATTTTAGAAACCGGGCTGTTCGGAATCACACTGCCTCCATGAGCTTCAATCAGATTTTTCAACGCCTGTGTGAGCATACCGCTACCTCCTCTCGGGTGTTTTGCACCGCTTTGATGAAGCATTGATTGCCATCCTGCAAAATCACCTGTTGCAGATTGGTCCGGTAACGGACCGGATTGTGCAGCGAACCAGGTTAATGCTGCTTTTAGATGGGGACTTTGAAAAGCTTTATCAACAACACTGCCATAACTCCCCAAAATCTTTTGAAGTCCATCCAGTTGTTCCCCTTTTTTAAACATGGATCCATCTCTGAACTGCCCTTTAGCCATCTCCATAAAGATATTCTTACCGGAAGGCGGAACCATAAATGCTTTTAAAACACCCTTATTGATTTTGGACCAGAAATCTATAAAATCTCTGTAATTTTGGACATCTTCCGGAGCAACAGATCGTATTGATTCAACTGTTTTTTCCAAATCCTTGTGAAAATGAATAACACCTTTCCCGTTTGGAAGAGGATAACTCATGAATGGATCCATCTCAATGTATTCCAGTCCATAATCGGTTAGTTCAAGCTCTTCGATTATGCCGGTTTGATGGATCATGATATGAACAGATGATCCCACATCCATCCTGAAGCCGGATGGATTCGATTCGCTGCGAAACATGGTTTCTGTACAGACAGCGCCCCCTATTGTATCTCTTCGTTCAAGTACACCGACCCTGTAACCCGCTTTGGCAAGATAACAACCCGTAACCAAGCCATTGTGGCCTGAACCTACAATGAGTGCATCAAAATGTTTGTTCATACGAGTTGGGAAAGAGATCTATTTGTTCATTGAGATCAAAAATTCTTCATTTGATTTCGTTCCCTTCATCTTATCAAGCAAGAACTCCATTGCTTCATATGCATTATGCTTATTTAGATATCTTCGAAGCAGAACCACTTTTTCTCTCTCTTCTTCAGATACAATAAGCTCTTCACGTCTGGTCCCACTCTTAAATACATCAATTGCAGGAAAGATTCTGCGTTCAGCAAGCCTTCTATCCAGCACCAATTCCATGTTTCCAGTCCCTTTGAACTCTTCAAATATCACATCATCCATACGAGAACCCGTCTCTACGAGTGCGGTTGCAATAATCGAAAGGCTGCCTCCATTCTCAATATTTCGTGCAGAGCTGAACAACTGTCTGGGAGCCTTCAACGCTTCTGAATCAACACCACCGGTCATCGTTCTCCCTGAACTTCCACCAGCAACATTGTAAGCTCTTGCCAGCCGTGTAATTGAGTCCATCAATAGCAGCACATCGTGGCCACTCTCAACCAGTCTCTTTGCTTTTTCAAATACAATTTCAGAGAGGCCAACATGGTTTTCCGGTTTTTCATCAAAAGTAGATGCAACAACCTCTGCTCCTATAACCGTCCTCTCCATCTCTGTAACCTCTTCAGGCCGTTCATCAACTAGTAAAATGATGATTTTGGTTTCCGGATGATTCTTACTGACCGCATTAGCGATATTTCTAAGAATAGTGGTTTTTCCGGTTTTCGGCTGAGCCACGATGAGTCCTCTCTGCCCCTTCCCAATCGGAGTAAACAGATCCATTATTCGGGTAGAGTATTCTGAAAAACGATTTTCGAGTTTAAATCTCATCTCAGGATAGATAGGCAAAAGATCCTCAAAATCTTCCCTGTTATCCATATCCCGGGGAATTTTACCGTTAACACCTTCAACCCTCAGCAATGCAAAATAGCGTTCTCCTACTTTTGGAGGCCTGATGATACCGATCACACTGTCTCCCTGTTTCAGGCGAAATCGTTTAATTTGAGAGGGTGAAACGTAAATATCGTCCGGACTCGCTTTATAGTTATAATTTACAGATCTCAAGAATCCATAACCGTCCGGCAATATCTCTAATGTCCCTTCATTCAACAAGAATTTTCCAAGTTTTGGAATAATCTCTTCCAACTTCTCATCTAAAGTGGCAGCTTCAGATTCAGGCAATACATTACTTACATGGCGCTTATTCTGTGTTTTGTGATGTTTTTTTCTGCCTTTATTATTCGCGTTACCCCTACCTGAAGTGTCCTGTTTTTCAGAAGGTTTATTGTCATAAGTCTGAATATGGTCCTGTTGTCCATAAACAGAGCCAAGTGAAAGATCCGTTTTATCATCCTCTTTTACACCGTAGTGATCGAGATCACTGACCGGTTCTTCATCAACCGATATATCGTCAATGTTAACAGCTTCAATTTTTTTCCTTCTCTTCTTCTTATGAACAGTATTTTTACTGCTACTATCATCAGAAGATGATCTATCCTTGATGCGATTAACAATGACCTCTTTTTTTAAAGTGGATATACTTTTAATACCAAGAGCTTTCGCAATAACTTTCAGGTATTGTACCGTCTTTTGATGTAGTGTATCCAGATCGATATTTAAACCGTTATCGGTTTGATTCTCCGACATAATGAAATTTTGATTCTTAAACTTTAGTTTGATTCATGCAGAGTAGCGTTCAACCCTCTTATGAATAAGGTTGCGCCTGGGGGGGTCAGTCTTTTGTGCGGAAAGATTTAACTAGTAACAGTCATGGTGCCCATCCATTCGCGTACTGTACTGTAAAAGTAAAAACTTCCGCTAAAAATTACTAATTCTGATTTGAAATGATTCATTTCATTTAAAAGCTCCGGGTTAAACTCTTTTGCGTTTCGAAACAGACTCTTCATCTGCTCCATACCGGCAGCCCTAGGTGTTTTCATTTCATATAGATAGATGTTTGGAAAAGT
>SKZL01000242.1 GCA_007127395.1 Balneolaceae bacterium | reverse complement strand
CAGTAAAACCGGCCTGAACAGGCCCATCCCAGCTCTTGTCCAGCCGACCTTCACCATCCACCCTGCCACTCTCCAGGTGAACATTCCAAAAATCGGGCCGCCGCCCGTCAAACTCCGTTTGTGTCCAGGACGACCATATACCGGAGTGATGCGGATGCTGAACTTCATTAAGATGGTTCGTCAAAATCACACCTGAAGGAGAGTAAACAGGGTGAATATATCCGCTGCGTTGATAGCGCTCATCTATTCCGGAAGGTGGAGAATTTAAATCGTGAAAGTAACTCAGAACTTTATTGCCATTCGACGATATGTGAATCTGATTTGAATCCATTGTGGTCTCAACATGATTGGCATTTGACTCAATTTTTGATTCGGATGAGAATGTAAAAACCGCCTGCTCTCCTGCTGCAAGAGACTGAATCACAAAGTATGCTTCATTCTCTTCCATCACCTGCAATATCACTTCTGATCCGTCAGAATCCTGCATTAGATAGTTCCCGGGATCAACCGGAGCCGGTAGATGTAATCGTACAATACTCCCTTCCCTATCAAGGTCACCGGCTGTTACAGTGACCTGAAATTCTTGAGCAGTTGCGGATGCGATAAAAAGTACCCCCATCAAGACGTTCAGCAGTAGACATTTGGCACGTTTATTCATGATAACTTGAATTTTTTGACTGGATTTTGGGATTCACGCACAAGAGTGTACTCCACTCACATGAATATGCGAGTTAACCATGTGCGTTTTATTTGTTGATTTATATTTACTTAAGCCGATTCAAACAAACTGAAACTCAATCTAATTTCAGCCGTTAAGTTAATATAACTAATTGAAACCAACCTGCAGAGGCCCTTATGAAAAAGTATATTCGATTCCTTTTTGTTTTTATCTCAATGATGCTCCTGTTCACTGCATGTGGTGATCGCGGCCCGGTTGGGCCTGAAGGGCCACAAGGACCTCCCGGGCCTGAAATTTTGCCAGTCGCATTTGAATTTAATGCCACCATGCGTCCGTCCAATGACTTTGAGTTCTATCAGAATATTCCCAATCAGATCGATGTTTTTGAGCAGGATGTAATGCTTGCTTTTATTTTGGAAGATTACATCCAGGAAGATGATTTGGAAGTTTGGAGAAAGCTGCCGGTCACCGAGTTCAACTCAAGAGGAACTCTACTGATCGATTACGATTTCACATTGATAGATATCCGCATCTTTCTGGATGCAAATTATGGCTTGAACATCTTAGACAGTCTGGAGGACGTATTGATCCGAGCAGTCCATATACCGGCCAACTTCACCTCTAAAATGGTCAGTGGGCGAACATTTAAGGACGCAGAAACTTTTGAAGAGCTCGAAGCTATGATAGGAAGAGACATTGATGTGATCAAATAATTCAATCCATCACACGATGGAAAGAGTGTTCTATAAGAGAGCCCGGCCCTGCATCAACCCGTATCCGAATGTTGGTGCAGGGCCTTCATTTTTGTCAATTTCACCCTGCCAAATCCTCTCTATCTATTTAATAAGTTGTTCTTTCATAATCCCTGATAACACTCTCCAATGGATTCATAAAAACTTCTTACAAATTTCTCCCGCGATTTTCATCAACTTTTAGTACCATACAGACCTGAACGTGAACCTGATATAATTTAGATGATGAATCGATTTTTACTACTTTTTTTCGCAACTCTATTCTTGCCCTTTTTCCTTTTTGCACAAAATAACGACGATGCCTGGGATGTTACCCAACACCGGGCCGATTATACTGAAATCAGCTTTGAAACGACGGAAGGTACCTGGATGAACCTGGACGTGAGCCCGGATGGTGAAGAGATCATCTTCGATCTTCTTGGAAACATCTATATCATGCCGGTTACCGGTGGCGAGGCAAGGGTCCTTCGGGAAAGCCTCGCATATGAAATTCAGCCCCGGTTCAGTCCGGACGGCTCAAAAATTTCGTTTACCAGTGATGCCGGCGGAGGGGATAATATCTGGGTAATGAACCGTGACGGCTCAGACGCACGGCAGATCACCAATGAAAATTTCCGGTTGCTGAACAATGCATTCTGGACACCCGATGGTAACTATCTGATAGCTAAAAAACATTTCACATCAGCACGATCACTGGGCGCCGGTGAGATCTGGATGTATCATATTACTGGCGGAACCGGTATTCAACTCACCGAAAGGCCGAACGATCAGCAGGATAAGGGACAACCATTTGTCTCTTCCGACGGACGATATGTCTATTACAGCCAGGATGTCTATCCGGGTGGATTCTTTCAGTACAACAAAGACCCGAATAGTCAAATCTATGTCATCAACCGGTATGACCGCCATGAAGGAAACGTCGAACGTGTGACCGGCGGACCCGGCGGAGCCATCTCTCCAACCGTCTCACCGGATGGCAATCAACTCGCATTTGTGAAAAGGGTTCGAACCAAATCTGTCCTCTACATCAGGGATCTTGAAACAGGGATCGAACGCCCGGTATTTGACGGAATGAGCTATGATCAGCAGCAGGCTTGGGCAATTTTCGGACCCTACACTAATTTTAACTGGACTCCGGACGGCAACCATCTCATCTTCTGGGCTCAGGGTGGCATCCATAAACTGAATGTGAACATGTATGAGGTTGAAGAGATCCCTTTCAGCGTAACAGTGAACCATCAACTTGCAGATGTGGTTCATTTCGAGTTTGATCCGGCTCCTGATACATTTACCGCACAGGCAATCCGCCATGCTGTAACATCGCCGGATGGCAACACTTTGATTTTCAACGCGGCAGGTTACCTCTGGAAAAAGGATCTTCCCAATGGAACACCGGTACGGCTCACCAGCGAAACCAACCTGGAGTTTGAACCCGCATTTTCTCCTGACGGGCAGACCCTCGCTTATGTCACGTGGAGTGATGCTGATTTCGGATCGATCAAAACGTTGAGGCTGGACCGCCGGAATGCATCCCCTCAAAAAATCACAACGCAGAGGGGAATCTTTCGCACACCCTCTTTTTCACCGGACGGACAGACGATTCTCTTCCGCAGAGATTCAGGCAATAATCATCAGGGACATGCTTATACACAGAATCCGGGTATCTATACGATCCCTGCAACCGGTGGCGAAAAGAAATTGATCACATCCAATGGTAGCCGCCCGATGTACAATGCAGCCGGTAATCGCATCTTCTACCTTCAGGGGACCAATTTCCGCAGTGTTGATCTGAACGGACAGGATCAAAGACACCATTTCCGATCCGAATATGCACTTGAGTTCACTCCAAGTCCTGATAATGAGTGGGTTGCATTTCATGAACTATACAAAGTATATATCGCACCAATGCCGATGACTGGTTCGGATCTTTCTCTCAGCGCCAACACGAGAGCGATACCTGTAACGCATGTGGCGAAGGATGCCGGTTACAATCTGCACTGGTCATCCGATGGACAAAAACTGCACTGGACTCTCGGTGAAGAGTATTTTACTGTTGAACTGGCTGAAGCCTTTGAATTTTTGAATGGCAATATGAATGACGAGCTGCCGCTGGGCGATAGTGACGGCATTCGAATCGGCCTGGAACTGGAAATGGATAAGCCTTCCGGTGTGGTTGCCTTCACAAATGCTCATATCATCACCATGAATGGGGATGAAGTCATCGAAAACGGTACAGTGGTTGTTCGCGATAACCGGATCGAATCTGTAGGTTCATCCGCTGATGTATCTATTCCGAACAACGCTTATGTGGTAGATCTGGAAGGAAAAACGTTGATGCCGGGCCTTGTGGATGCGCACGCCCATATCGGTAATTTCAGGTCCGGGCTCAGTCCAAACCAGCAGTGGGAGTACTTTGCCAATCTGGGTTATGGAGTAACGACCGCCCACGATCCATCCTCCAATACTGAGATGATCTTTTCACAGTCTGAGATGGTCAAGGCCGGAAACATGATCGGACCGAGGATCTACTCCACCGGGCGCATCCTTTACGGTGCAGAAAATGTCCAGAAAACCGTGATCAACAGCCTTGAGGATGCGCGATCAGCCATTCGAAGAACCCAGGCGTTCGGAGCTACCTCCGTGAAAAGTTATAATCAGCCGAGGCGAGATCAGCGTCAGCAGGTACTCCAGGCAGCACGGGAGCTTGGTGTCAATGTAGTACCGGAAGGTGGTTCAACCTTCACACACAACATGAGCATGATTCTGGATGGGCACACAGGAATTGAACATAATGTTCCTATCTACCCTCTCTATAACGATGTGCTAACACTCTGGGAATCTTCAGATGTCGGTTACACTCCTACCCTGGTTGTGAACTACGGCAGTATGAGCGGTGAATACTATTGGTATCAACACACCAACGTGTGGGAAAAAGAGCGACTGCTCACATTCACGCCACGTGGGATTGTCGACTCCAGATCTCGCCACAGAACCAAAGTCCCTGAGGAGGAGTATGAGATTGGTCACTTCCAAAGTGCAGCTGCAGCAAAGGAGCTTCATGACAGAGGAGTTACAGTGAATATCGGTGGTCATGGCCAGTTGCAGGGACTCGCTGCACACTGGGAAACCTGGATGTTTACGCAGGGTGGCATGAGTAATCATGATGCACTACGTGTGGCAACTATCAACGGTGCCAATTATATCGGGCTGGGGCAGCACATTGGCTCCATTGAAACCGGTAAACTGGCCGACATGATTGTAATCGACGGCAATCCGCTTGAGGATATCTATGATACGGAGCATGTGGTTTATACCATGCTAAACGGCCGGTTGTATGATGCTTCCACCATGAATGAGATTGGCAACCATCCACGTGAGAGGCTGCCCTTCTGGTGGGAAAGAGAGGGTTACAGTGAGCAGTTTGACTGGCATGCGATCATACAGTCAGCCGGTGCCACGCAATGTACGTGCGGTACCGTTCATTAATTGTGTGTATTACTAAGCTCTCGATATTTTTCAAATGCAGGTCAATTAATTTTGACCTGCATTTTTTCACCCATTATGAGATTTTTGTTTGAGATTAATAAAATCCGGAATATATTGAGTCTATGAGGCACACAAATGTCTAAATATTTTGACTGGGATGAAAAGAAGAACTTAAAGTTAAAACAGTCGCGAAATATTACATTTGAAGAGATTATTTATTCAATTTCAGATGGAAAATTATTAGATGTTGTGACACATAAAAACTCTGCAAAATATCCGAATCAAAAAATATTCAT
>SKZL01000089.1 GCA_007127395.1 Balneolaceae bacterium | reverse complement strand
ACACGCGACTCAAAGTTGGGCATCTCTTGTACCGGGCCTCTGATACTTGCATTGCGACTATAGTTTCTCTTCTGATATTCTTTATGTTCTATCCCCCACCTTGCGCTTCCCGGCGGGCGGGCGCCGGTGTAGGCATATGGAAGCTTAATGAACTCATTTGCCAGCATAGCACCACCGATCACCCCGGGATTGTTATGTGCAAAGTCACATATAGCAACACTTGCTCCCGGGCCAAAATCATCATAAATCTCCTCTTCGAACAGGCCATCAGCCCCACAATAGGCATGCCCCTGAAGGTTGCGTCCAACCCAATCGGTTCGATTACCGATTCCCTTCGGATAAATATTCGTTGCTGAATTTAAAAGAAGCCTTGGCGTTTCCGTAGCGGATGCAGCAAGAACCACGATATCTGCTGTCTGTATCTGCTTTCTATCCTCCCGATCGAAATAAACAACACCGGTAGCTCTCCCCTTCTCATCTGTCATGATCTCTGTGACCTGAGCATGGATTCGCAGTTCACATAAACCGGTCTCTATCGCTTTTGGTATAACAGTATTTTGAGTGCCGTTTTTAGCATTTGCCGGACATGCGAAGCCAACACAATTTCTTACATGAATACATGCAGGCCTGTTGTCGAACGGAACGGAGTTTCTAAGCATCGGTATCGGAAATGGATGATATCCGATTTTTCTGGCAGCGGCCTCCAGGATCTGTGCCTCCCGGTTGTGTGGAAAGGGCGGCATCGGCTGGGGTTTCTTTCTCCATGGTGCAAAAGGATTCTGCGCATCATCGCCTGCAACTCCAATCTCCCACTCCACTTTCTCATAATATGGCTCCAGGTCGTCATATGTAATTGGCCAGTCCTCCAGGGTTGAACCCTCGACAGTGCCATAGGTGGTCTTCATCTTGAAATCCTCCTCCATAAAACGCCAGCCCATGGCTCCATAGCTTACCGTACCTGAACCTACACAAGCTGCATTGTTATGATAGGCCCAGTCGTTTGGCAATACGATTCTCTCATTTCCACTCTGATCTACAGCCACGCGTCTGTATCGTTCATTATCAGGGCCAAAAAAACAGGCCAGTGGAAAAGACCTTTGCGCCGTCAGTTCATCATCACCATGTGCCGCATAGTGAGCCCATCCACCCCTTTCAAACAATACCACAGACAAACCCGCTGCACTCAACTCTTTGGCAACCACGCCGCCACCTGCTCCGGAGCCTACTACAATTGCATTTACATGACTGTTCTTATTTGACATAGAAATCCTTTTCTTTTAAAATATTTATCTCTTTCAATGGCTGCGAATCTGAATAGATCATGGATCAAATAAGTCCAAGCATTCTGTAACTCACATAATCTTTGTTACCACCATGCTCCGGGCTTCCGTAAAAGCCCATCATGCAGTGATTTCTGACTGTGTTAAAAAAGCCGGATGGTGAAAAACCGCCCCACTCACCTGCAGCTTGTCTGCTGTTATACTCTCCTGATTCCATTTTTTTCAGATATTGCTCTTTACTCTTATCATCCAAGTTCGTGAACAGTTCGCCAAAATCCTGAATCGATCCTTTATTAAGTGCCATCAAACAGACCTGATACATCTCTCTGTCGTTTTGCAGATAGCCATGCCTGCCAATCTGCTGATCAACAAAGCGGGTTAATCCCGCATCTTTGCCGCCGGCATACTCACCCGGCGGAATGATTGCATCAGCCAGTGCATCCATTATTCTCGCCTGCTCTTCATTCAAAATATTTGTTGGACGCCCCTTTACAGTTGGAACACCTACGATCCATGCACCACCTGCCCAAATTGCAGAGATTTTCAGGAAACTCCGCCTGTTTAATCCCTGAGTTGTATTCGTCTCATCCATGATTCACGTTCAATAATAATTATTAATGAGGGCCTGCCGCCTTTAAAACCTTAATTCCAAATCAAGAGTCCATTTTTAAAACGTTTAGTTTTTAGCCCAATATTCTCCCAAATTACCTACATAAGTCTATATTAGTGAGAATCTTTATGCAATTGCATAGGGATAAACCCGAAATCAACTATTTAATCACAACGATTTTAAATAGGTCGATTAGATTTCAGGTCATTTAAAAGTGTTCCGGATTGGCCGGGAAACTCCTATTCAATTGCATCCACATCCACATTTATCCGGACAGCTGATGCACCCTTCGGTTTGATTGAATCATATTTTTTAAAGATTGCATCTAAAAGCCTCTCAATATTGTGGGCATTGTATTGACGGTCCAGTTTGATATTGGCTTCCCACTGGTATTGGCCGCTCATCCACTCAATGACCGATGGTGATGGCCCCATAACTACGTTCTCTCCTGTCACCATTCTCATGGCATCACAAAACCGGTCGGCAACCATCTGCACTTTGCTCCATGACGGTGATTTAAACTGAAAAACCACCATTCTGGAAAAAGGCGGAAAAAGCAATGACTCCCTTTCAACCAGTTCATGCTTGGCAAAAGCCTTGAAATCATGTTTTTGAGCCGTTTTGATTGCAGGATGATCCGGTTTCCAGGTCTGTACATAGACCACTCCGGGTTTTTCTGCACGCCCGGCCCTGCCTGCAACCTGACTTAAAAGCTGAAACATCCTCTCTCCGGCTCTGAATGATGGGAACGCCAGTTCTGTATCGGCATTGATGACACCGACAACCGTCACATTTGGAAAATTTAAACCTTTCGCAACAAGCTGGGTTCCAATCAGAATATCTGCTTCACCGCTCAAAAACTGCTCATAAATTTTTTGATGGCCATGTTTTCCGCTTGTAGAATCCCGGTCCATACGTAATAATCTGGCAGCCGGAAATAGCTTCTCCATCTCCTCTTCCACTTGTTGTGTTCCACTACCCTTACTGCTCATATTCGCTGAACCGCACAGTTCACAATTTGAATCGGCCCTTCTGGAGTATCCGCTGTAGTGATCAAGCAGAATGTTCTTCTTTTTATGAAAGGTCAGGCTGGTAGAACTTTCGGGACTTTGTGGTATGTGGCCACACTCGTCGCACTGCAAATAAGAAGCGAATCCTCTTCTGTTGTAGAGAAGTATTATCTGCTCTTTCCTATCCAGGGCTTTTTGAATTTCCTGATACAACTCAACCGTCAGTGGCCCTCTCATCGCGCTCTTATACTCCATCAGGTGGAGTGTTTTCACCTCCGGCATCGTACCGGTAGGCCTTAGCGGAAGCTGCAGTAAAGTATGTTTTTTCTCTTGAACTGCTTTCACCGATACCATTCCCGGTGTTGCCGAACCCAGTACGACAACTGCATTTTCCATGAACCCCCGCATCACCGCCACATCTCTCGCATGATACCTTGGTGATGGATCAAACTGTTTATAGGAAGAATCGTGTTCCTCATCCACAACGATCAGCCCAACATCCCGAACCGGTGCAAATACGGCTGAACGCGGACCGATTGCGATTCTCTTTTCACCTGACTTGAGGCTTTGCCACGCCTCAAACCGTTCCCTTTCACTCAATCGGCTGTGAAGCACTGCAATCTGATCCCCAAAAATTTGATAAAAACGCTGCACTGTCTGAGGGGTAAGCGCAATTTCAGGCACCAGAACCAATCCTCCCCGCCCCAACTCCAGTGCATGTTTCAGGGCATGGATATAAACCTCGGTCTTCCCCGATCCGGTCACACCATATATCAAAAAGCTTTTAAACTCATCATTATCGATCGAATCACGGATACTGGCAAAAGCCTCCATCTGCTGGCCGGATAACTTCTTTATTTGATCCGGTTGATAAACCCCGTGGTGGTCCATCTCCTTTTTCACCGGCAAGTCTACCGACTCTATCCAGCCCTCCTCTTCTATTCTTTTTAGCGTATAGGGTGTAAATAGATCCTTCTCTAACAACTCTTTGTGAGTTGCCGGAAGGTTCATCTTGATCAAAACCTCATATGCTTCAACCCACTTCCTCTTTCTTTCACTATCACTTAAATTATCCAAAACAGTAGCCGGATCAACACGATCATTCAGCTTCCAATGTTTCACTTGCCGGTAATCCACATTTTGGCGGGGCGTTTCCCAAACAGTGATCCATCCCAGTTTTAAGGCTTTTTTCAAAATTCTTTTGCCCTGACCATCTCTCCATCTTTTTTCCGCTTCTTTTAAGGTGTGATCGCCCGACTCAAACTCTTTCAAAAAAGCTTCCTCCTCTTTTGTTAAATCTCCCTTAAAACCGGGTTTCATGCGAAGTTTTTTGACTGAAGAGAAATTGAGTCCAACCGGCAGAGCTGCCTGGATAGCTTCACCCCAGCTGCAATAATAGAAACGATGGATCCATTCGGTGAGCTGCAACATCGTGGGACTCATGATTGGCTCTTCATCCAGAATTTTTTCGATCGGACGGGTCTCAAATTTCGGTTTTTTCCGGTGAACCTGTACAACCATACCAATGGCAAACTCCTTACGCAAGGGTACCCAAACCCTCATACCGGGTATTACGTTCTCACTTTCGGATGTATGATATGTAAACAACGTTCGGACAGCCGTAGGAAAGGCAATATCCACAAATATTTTTGCCATAAAGTGAAGCTATGGAATCTGTCTCACAAATATAAGCGGATATTGATTTTTTGGAATTCCCTTATTAAAACTATATTCACTTCATGAAATTGGAAAAACAGTCGGATCAGAATTTTTGCCGTTAAAAAGCGTAATATTGTATAGATTCCGTTGTATATATTCTATTTTAAAGAGGGTTTACGCTGAGTTATATTTCTATGTACAGATTTTTACTTCCATTTCTCATTTTATCAACACTATTCATTGTTACAGATCTTAATGCGCAGGTCCTGATCAATGAGATTCAGGCATCCAATTCAGAAACTGTATTTGATGAAGATGGAGATGCAGGTGACTGGATAGAGCTCTATAATGCCGGCAGCGAAACGGTACTGCTTGAGGGATATGGTTTATCCGACGATTATGAACAACCTTTCCAATGGATCATCCCTGATATTTCAATAACACCCGGAGATTACCTGTTGATATGGGCTACAGGTAAAGACCGCACGGACGAGTCATCACCGCTTCATACCAATTTCAGTATCAACAGGGAGGGCGAGGAGGTTCTGTTCACACACCCGGATGGACAATTACTGGATGAAATTCCACCAACGTCTATTCCTCGTGACATCTCCTATGGACGCTATCCGGATGGAAGCGATCAATTCTATTTCTT
>SKZL01000112.1 GCA_007127395.1 Balneolaceae bacterium | reverse complement strand
TTACACTGGAGGTTCGTGAAGATAACCGTGCACGTAGCCTCTATGAGAGGCTGGGGTTTTCCTACGGTGAACCCACCATGTACTTCATGACAAAAACGCTTTAGCGTTCCGATGCTGATATGACCTGATCCAATTGTTGATCCATCTTTTTGATAATTTGGATGATGGTCTCCACCGCCGAGACGTAAAAATCGGGATTGATGTTTTCAAATGTATCCGATGGCTGATGATAGTGGGGATGATCTTCAACTCCAAAATAGACAAATGGCACTCCTGCGGCATGGAATGGACCATGATCGGATGACATCGTCCAGTTTTGCGGCCATTCATCGGTATCATAACCGAACAAGACATTAATGGGTGCATTTTCCACTGCCTCCTCAATAATCGGCTTCAGGAAAGGGTAATGAGCCGTGCCAACGGCGTAGAGCTCATCGTCAAAATTGTTACTGATCATATCCATATTGATGTTCAATACAATCTGCTCGAGCGGCACTACCGGATTTTGAACAAAGTAGTGAGCTCCGCCAAGTCCCTGCTCTTCCGCATCGAATGCGATAAAAAGAATAGAGTTGTTCGGGCTGTTTTCCGAAAAATATTTTGCAGCGGCCAGAAGAGCACCCGTTCCGGAGGCATTATCGTCAGCACCGTTATAGATTTCACCGTCAGAGATACCCAGGTGATCATAATGTGCGGTTACGGCAATATAACGATCACTATGATGAACTCCCTCAACAGATCCGATCAGATTTACGGCATCGGTAAAAACTTCACCTGTTCGGCTGTTGGTATGGTTAAAAATCTGTCTGAACCCGTTCTCTCCTGCATGAGTGAGCCCCACCGTTTGAAATCGATTAAATATAAATTCCTGAGCAAGAATATTGCCAAATTCACCCGTCTTTCTTCCCTTCAGTTCATCTGATGAGAGATATTGAATGTCATCAAGAAGTTGTTGCCTGTCCACAATGGGATCGGTTTGAACCGTAGCCTCTTCCTGAACATCACAAGCGGACAAACCGGTCAGTAAAAAAAGAGTGAGAAGTATAAAAGAGAGTTTCTTTTTCATCATATTGAGTTAAATTTTAAAGACAGAAACCCAAATATAATAGAAAGATTGCTCAGGATTTAAAGATTTTGTATCTCTGTAGAGGAGTTATTTCAGAATGTAACAGTTCCGGGATAATTTCGTAGATGTTTCAAGGCGCAAGTTGGAGCGACTGTTCCGTCCCGACAGCTGTCAGGATCGGGAGTTCAGGGTTTTTTGGACGGAGGACGGAGGACCAGCATGATCCGATACCTCGGAGGGGACCGCAGACCGTGGTTCAAGGTTCAGAGGGTGCAGGCTTGAGCTTTTAACCCTTCGGCTTTGCTCAGGACATGCTTTTTACTCTTCTGCCTTTGCGGATATAATTGAAGAGTTGCGAAGTAATAAATTTATTCAATCAGATAACTGAAATAGTAATAGGTGATGAGTACGGGTAATCAAAAATTAAAAAACAGCCTGGATAATTCGGATCGTGACAGTCTGGATGACTATCTGAGCAAGCGGAATACCGATATGGAAAAACCGCCACCTGATGAGAATCGTTTTGTCAGTAAGGTCCTTTTGATCGGTGTTATCATTGTCTCTCTTCTCTATTTTGCCAAGGATCTGAGTACGAATACCTTCAATCCGATCTCTTCTATTGTCAGTGGTATCACGTTTCCTATCAACCAGCCTTCACCGGACTTGTTGAACCGTATGGGGGATCGCATGATAGAGATGGGTTACATGGATCTGACTCATGATGATTTACGTGAACTCAGAAGCGAGGGAGTAACAGCTACGTTTATCTCCAATGTAAGGGCACTTGGCTTCACGGATTTGACTTTGGAGCAGGCCGTGATGCTTGCCAACGCGAATGTATCTTCCACATTTATGGCGATGATGCTTGAACTGGGGTATGATCTGGATATTGAAGATTTTGTACTGCTTCGCAGAGCCGGTGTAACAGCCCACTACACCAGTAATCTTCACGATTTGGGTTTTACGGAGGTGACACCTGAGCAGTTGATCCGGCTCAGAAGTATCGGTGTGACAATCAACCTGATTGAACAGCTTCAGAGAGATGATGAAGATGTCACCCTTGATCAGATAATCCGGTATCGGATCAGCAATCAATAAAAAACCCCCGCTGTTCTATGAACGGGGGCTTTTTGTATTCAGGTGTTTAGCTACGGGAAGTAGTTAGATTAATCTTTCAAGGCAGCTTGTGCGGCAGCAAGTCTTGCTACAGGCACTCTGAACGGTGAACAGGATACATAATCGAGCCCCTGCTCATAGCAGAAAGTAACACTCTTCGGCTCACCGCCATGCTCACCACAGATACCCACTTTCAGTTTTGGCTTCTGCAGGCGTCCGTTTTTAGTTGCCATCTCCACGAGCTGTCCGACCCCTTCAATGTCCAGCACCTGAAACGGATCATCCTGAAGGATTCCTTCGTTGATATACTCGCCCAGGAATTTTCCGGCGTCATCACGGCTGTACCCGAACGTCATCTGGGTCAGGTCGTTGGTGCCGAATGAGAAAAAGGCTGCTTCTTTGGCTATCTTGCCTGCAACGAGAGCTGCTCTCGGGATCTCAATCATGGTTCCGACAAGGTATTTTACGTGCTGCTTTTTCTCGGCGAAAACAGCATCTGCGGTTTTGTCTATGATGATTTTTTGAGCATGAAATTCCTGTGGTGTTCCGATCAGCGGAATCATGATTTCAGGTATAATTTGAAATCCTTCCTCCTTCAATTCGATCGCTGCTTCCAGAATCGCACGTGTCTGCATTTCTGTAATTTCGGGATAGGTAATTCCAAGACGGCATCCGCGATGTCCGAGCATCGGGTTAAACTCTTTCAGTCCTCTTACTTTTCGGGCAAAAAGAGTTCTTCGAATACCCAGATCATCTGCGACGATATTGATCTCTTCTTCATCATGAGGAAGGAACTCGTGCAGTGGCGGATCAAGAAGCCGTACGGTTACCGGCAGGTTCTCCATGACTCTGAAGATCTCTTTGAAATCCTCTTTCTGATAGGGCAGCAATTGGGCCAGTGCCTCTTTGCGGTCCTCATGATTACTGGAGATAATCATTCGCCGGATCGCTTTGATTCTCTCCTCGCCAAAGAACATATGCTCTGTACGGCAGAGGCCAATTCCCTCTGCTCCGAACTCCCTGGCGCGGGTAGCATCTTCGGGGCTGTCAGCATTGGTTCTAACTTTCATGTCACGGAATTCATCAACCCACGTCATGAAGAGGTAGTAGTCATCTTCCAACTCCGGTTTGATCACCTCTTTTTGACCGCTGATCACGGTTCCCCTCGCACCGTCGATGGAGATCCAGTCACCTTCGTTGACGGTTACCTTGCCATTAGTGAAGTTTCCATTTTCATAATCGATGATGATATCGCCGCACCCGGCCACACACGGTTTGCCCCAGCCTCTGGCGACAACAGCGGCGTGGCTTGTCATACCGCCACGCGATGTTAATATACCCTGAGCGGCAGACATGCCACCAACATCTTCCGGACTGGTTTCAATTCTAACCAGAATCACCGGCTCACCTGCCAAGGCTGCTTCCTCAGCTTTATTCGATTCAAAGACAACTTTTCCAACGGCTGCACCGGGAGATGCGGGCAGTCCGATTCCAAGGATTGAATCAGGATCTACGCTATTTGGATCGATCTGCGGGTGGAGCAGCTGATCGAGGTGTTGCGGCTCAACGAGCATTTTGACGGCTGTTCGTTTGTCAATCAACCCCTCTTCCACCATATCGGTTGCAATTTTGATCGCCGCATGTCCGGTACGTTTACCGCTACGGGTCTGCAAAATGTAAAGGGTCCCTTTCTGAATGGTAAATTCAATATCCTGCATGTTACTGTAGTGAGATTCAAGGCGCTTACCCCAGCTTTCAATCTCTTTGTAAGATTCCGGCATTATCTCTGCGAGTTTGGACAGATCTTCCGGTGTACGGATACCGGCTACAACATCTTCTCCCTGTGCATTAATCAGGTACTCACCGTAGAGCTTATCCTCTCCTGTAGATGGATTACGGGTAAAGAAGACACCTGTTGCACAGTCATCGCCCATATTCCCATAGACCATCGCCTGCACATTAACAGCGGTTCCAAGAAGACCTGTAATCTGGTTAATTCTGCGATACTTGATTGCCCGGTCACTGTCCCAGGAGTTAAAAACGGCGTTGATCGACCATTCAAGCTGCTCATAGGGATCCTTTGGAAACATAAAGCCGGTCGCTTTTCTGTAAACAGCCTTATAGCGGTTCACCAGCTCCTTCAGGTCCTTGGTAGATAGCTCTGTATCATTCTCCACACTCTTTGCTTTTTTCAAAGCTTCCAGCGAATCCTCAAACAGGTCGTGTGATATTCCCATTACCACATTACCAAACATGTCGATAAATCGTCTGTAGCTGTCGTAGGCGAAACGCTCATTGCCCGTATGTTCGGCCAGTGCAATAACGGTATCGTCATTAAGTCCCAGGTTCAGAACGGTATCCATCATACCCGGCATGGAGACAGCGGCTCCTGATCGAACAGATAACAGAAGAGGTTTTTTGGAATCGCCCAGTTTTGTGCCCATCACTTTCTCCACGAATTCGACTCCTTTTCTGACCTGATCCTTGAGACCTTTTGGCCATAGTGAGTTGTGAGTGGAGTAGTAGTGGCAAGATTCAGTAGATATGGTAAATCCGGCCGGGACAGGTAGCCCTTTGTTGGACATTTCCGCAAGGTTGGCGCCTTTGCCACCCAAAAGCTGTTTCATGGTACGGTCGCCATCGGCAGTGCCATTCCCAAAAGTATAGACTTGTTTTCTCTTCATCGCAATCTCCTATTTTCAATAATTATTAAAGTTTTGTCTGATACTGAGCTGAACTGTTTGCTCACATTCAATTTATTTGATTTATAAATCTTGACAGCCGACTTTTTATTAGTCGTAAAATATCCGGAGCAGTATCATTCATATCAGCTATTCCAAGCTGTAATCCTTTAAATAAAGGACTTTATATGGATTAAATTTCCCGTTTAAGCTTTACTACCTGAAGAGTGTCAGAACAAAAATCGAACCTGAAACAGATTTCAGACATGTATGGTTTATTTCCTATTAAACAAAATCAATATTATGAAATCAAGCAATCAGGCTGTCCCCTATTCGGTTGTGGGGTTATCCCGTGTTTTCAAGGTTCAAGGTTCAAGGTT
>SKZL01000198.1 GCA_007127395.1 Balneolaceae bacterium | reverse complement strand
TCTTCACGCTTTTCCACAATCTGTAAAGTATGCTGTCTCACTTTCCAGCGCTCACGGTGTGCTTCCTGAAAAATGGTCTCTGCTTGCAGTTCAGCTTTCTCGACAATATTTTTTGCCTCATTCCGGGCACCGCTCAATTTCTCTTCCGCTGAACTTTTTGCAGTTTGAAGCGTTTCGTGCAGTGCTTCTTCTACCCTTTCATAGTGCTTTAATTTGTCATTCAGCTTATCGACCTGATTTTCCAATTCACGTACCTTTCCAGCCATATGCTCCCATTCTGTTGCCAGTAAGCTGAGGTATGATTGAACTTCTGCAGGGTCATAACCTCGCATCGATTTTTCAAACTGTTGTTGTTTGATCTCTAAGGCTGTAAGTTTCATGCTCATGATTCGGATATTTTGGAATGCTCGAACGAATGTTCTTAATTGGTGATCGATAAAAAGAAACCAGGGTTGATAGTGATTTCACCCGACCTGAATACTCTCTGTTACTGATTAAGCATATTCTTTAGTTTACTGCTCTTTACAGAGTCCTCTTTTGAGGAGTCTGATTCATTTTCAATTTCTATCTGAATTGCCGACTTCTGTTCCTTAGAATCGGATATTTTTTTTGTGCTGGTTGATCCTGATCCTGATTTAACCGGTTTTTCATCGGCAATAATTGCTTCAAGGTTTGTAATGCGCCGATCTGTTTTCTCTTTAAACTCCCTCAGAGCAGCTAAAAACTCCTTGTTTTCGCTGAGGCTGTTTCCGGAGCCCCTTTTAACCCACGCCTTAATAATACTTCCCACAACACCAAGGAATACAATTGAGACAATACTGCCAAATACGATTGCAACGACGAATGCTTCAGGATGCATAATCAATCACCTCTGTTTTTTAATTTTTGTGAAGCTTTAAATTCATTTTCCCTTTTAATCTCATCTGTATAACCTGCATTCTCATCCATTGAAAAATCATGATCTATGGTAGATGAGTCATCAGTCACGATGGCTTCCAGATTTTCGATTCTTTTTCTCATACGATCCATCTCGCCTTTAAGTTTATCAAAATCTTTACTGCTTTCGGCATTATTAGACTGCCATTTCAGTTTATTTTTTTGATAGTCGATGATATAGCCACCAAAGATCGCAGTTAAAATAATTATTGCAATTAAAGTACCGGACATAAATAGAACTCAAGTTACGTATGTAAATAAAATTGTAAAGAAAACTCACCATGAATAATACGAATATATTCTTTTCCATAGATGAGTGATATAAAAATACAAAAGATTCAACGATCTGCGAAGTAGTAATAATGTGCTGCTTTCGGAAAGAGATCAAGTTGATTTGACGGGATCTTTAAAAACAGAGAAAACAGTTGATTATCTCAGAATCCAACTTGTAGCCAATATCAATAATTACGTTCGCCGAAGATGGCCGTACCTACGCGCACCATTGTTGAGCCTTCCTGAATGGCCACTTCCAGGTCATTGGTCATTCCCATAGAGAGATGCTCCAACTGAACAGAACCTTTATTAAGGTGTTGATGCTCTTCAAACACATTTTTCAGAAGCTGAAACTCCGGCCTTACTTTTTCAGGATCTTCTGTATATGTGGCCATGCCCATCAGGCCACAAACTCTGGTAAATTTAAGATCTTGGGCATATTTCAGGATTTCTTCAAGTTGTGCGGGATCACAACCGCTTTTTTGATCTTCGTCACTGATATTTACCTGAATCAGCGTGTTGATGACTCTGTTGAACCCACCTGCCCGTTTTTCGATCTCTTTCAGGGCACTTTTTTTATGGACCGACTGTATCCAGTTCACACGATGAGCGATATATTTAATCTTATTGGATTGCAGTGTTCCGATAAAATGCCACTGAATAGATCTGTCCGGAACTGACTCCATCCGTTTTTCAAGTGCTTTTGCCCTGTTTTCACCAAAATGCAGATGCCCCTCATCAATTAATCGGTGCAGATCATTGTCCGGTTTTGTTTTACTCACCGCCACAAGTAAAATTCCGGCGGGATCACGCCCGCAATCGTTGCAGGCTTTTTGAATTCTGTCTAATATGGATTGGTAACGGGTAGTGATATCGTTAGCCATGTGTACTGCAAGGGTTATATGAGAAACATTTGATGTAAAAATAAAAACTGCTTAATTAGAGACTCATAATGAGCGGTTTTTATATCTTGATTGAAGATAAGTAACTGAATTGTGATTGTCAGAAAGTATGGATAATAAACATTTCTATTTTCCATTTAGAATTCTTCCCCAGAACTATATAATTGCATATCCGGGAAAAGGATCATTGATATTTTTTTGTGTCATCTTTCTTTTTTTGCTGCTCTACCGCCCGGTTGAAATTCATGAATCCCAATTCTTAAGCATTGAGGTCACAATTTTTCTTTACAGTATTCTGTCGGCCGGATTCATCTATCTGATGATTGCAGGATTACAAAAATTTGCTTCGGATTTTATGAGTGCCGATGGATGGAATCTGACGAAAGAGTTAGCTGCAATCGCTTTGTTGATGATAGGGCTTGGAAGCCTGATCTATGTTTCAGCATTTATTATTGAAGAGCCTGTTGACCGCTTGAACCTCTCCACATATCTGGATTCCATTTTAAGAGCCGGTTTGGTTGGCATGATCCCTTTTCTCTTTTTTACATCTTTGAATTTAAAATATCTGTTTGAATCAACTCTCTATCGATCATTGGATTTAATCTCTGAACCGGTAAATGAGAAATGGATCACCATAGACACACCTTTAAAAAAAGAGGAGCTTGGATTCTACCCATCTCAATTTATATATGCGGAAGCACAGGGTAATTATTTAAAAGTCTCCTTGTATAGAAATGAGTTGACAGAAGAGATAAGCATACGCTGCTCCATTTCAGGATTTGAAGAGCAGTGCAGAGAGATACCGTTTATCATGAGGGTTCACAGGGCATTTATGGTAAACCTGAATCGTATTGAGGAGGCAAAAGGGAACTCAATGGGATATCGTTTAAAAGTTGGGCCGGGAAGTGATGAAATAGCTGTATCAAGAGGGTACACAGCCAGGTTTAGAAAATCATTTGGCAAATCGTAATATCCATTCGTCCCAAATTCTTTCCATCCATCACAAAATACCTGTGTAAGCTCGTTATTGGCTGCAAAAAATTGTGATCTGTCCCTGTTGGTTGAGTAAGGCTATACTCTCGGTTTAATTTGTTTTAGAAGCAGTTAACAAAAACAATTAAACAGATTGGATAGATTATGGAAAAGATGATGAAAAGCACGAAGATCACTATCGCCGGATTATGGTTTTTAACTGTTCTGGGGATATTCACACCACTTTATTCACAAAACAATACAGGTATAACAGGTATCGTTTATGACAATCAACTGACTGAGCCGTTGCCATTTGTGCACGTGTCACTTTTTGACAGCACAAAGTCTGAATTGATAACCGGAGATGTGAGTGATCTGGATGGAAAATATCAGATGAATGTTAACTCAGGATTTGCCGGATACCTAAGGTTCAGCGCGATCGGATATGAGACTATCTGGATAGAAGTTATGACAGAAACATCGGGAATAACCGATCTCGGAATAACAGGCCTGGATTTTTCAGTGACGGAACATGAAGCAGTTGTTGTACTGGGAGTGTTGCCGGTTCGAAGTGAACCGGGGCGCACCTCTTTCTATATGGATGATGAGATCATACGATCAGCGGTTACCGGCACGGATCTGCTGAAGATCATTCCCGGAATAGAGGTAGATTTCATGCAAAACATAACTGTAGAAGGCAGTCGTAATATCGTTCTATTGGTTGATGGTGTAGAGAGAGACCGAACGTTTATAGGTCAACTGCAATCTGACAAAATCGACCGTATCGACATTGTAAACATGCCACCGGTTGGCTTTGAAGCAGATATTTCCGGAGCTGTCAATATCATTCTTAAAAAGAGTATTGACACCGGATTTAGTGGCCATGTTCATGGTGAAATCCCTGTTTCATCAACAGAAAGATATCTTTTTCCGACAACAAGTATTCAGTACACCAAAAACAGGTTGAACTTGTATAGCTCATATAGCGGTGATTTCAGAAAGTTTGATCTATCAGAATCAACTCTGTTTGAGGGGAGGTCAGATGGCAATTTTATTGGTGGTCACAATCTGCAAACTCTTGACCAGCTGACCCGGTCCAATACGATACATCTTGGCGCGGATTATTTCCTGAGTAGAAGACATCGTGCAGGGTTTTATCTACTGCATCAAAATTTCAGCCAAAGCATGGATGGAGTGTCTGACCTTAAAACAACAGGGGGTGAGAGTGTTTGGCAGACAACAGAAAAAATTGACAGGGAGAGCTATAAAACCAATTACTATTCAATGAGCTATCGTTTTCAGCCGAATGGAGAGTTTGGGAATGAATTAAGTGTAAATGCAGGATTAGAACAGAGGTCAGGATCAAACAGAGTTCTTTACAGAGACGGTAATGGAATAGAGAGTAATTCCAGTTCACAGCTACCCGAAGAGATCAATTTCAGGGTGAAAGCGGATGCCAAAACAGCGATTAGAGAAAATATCCAAATGGAATATGGAGCCCTTTATCGATGGAGAAATAGTGAAGATTTAAACCATTCGGATTTCAGTTACAGTGATAGAAATATCGCTGGATATAGCTCTATACATCACTTTTCTGAAAATTCAGGAATACAAGCAGGTTTGAGGCTTGAAAAGATGGAGAGCAATATTGGTAATGATTCAGGCAGTAATAGTGTAAAAGTATTGCCGGCAGCTTCTCTGTATCACCGCTTTGAAGGGTCATCACATCGGCTGAGCCTCTCCTACAGGACGTCTGTAAATTACCCTCAGTTGTACCAAGTGAATCCCAATCTCATCACAGAGGATATATTTTCAAGTTTGAGGGGAAATCCATCACTGGTCCCGGCGGTGAACAGGGAGGTGGGTTTTGAACACTCTTTTCATGCCGGCAGACACTTTCTAGCTACACGTGTATATACGACATATACAACTGATTCAATTGATCTGATTACTGAAAAGGGTGAGCAGGGCCGAATGGTGTCACAATTTTTAAATGCAGGGAACGTACGCCGATATGGTGTTCGGGTGAGTGGAGCTATTGATACCGGCCGGAAAGGTGGGTTCCATCCATATTTGAATGTTTATTCGAAAAAGACCTCATTAAGTGACGAATTGAATGTTCGCCCGACAAGTTCAAGCCCAAAACTAATGCTGGACAGCGGTTTATCTGCAAGCAGAACATTT
>SKZL01000271.1 GCA_007127395.1 Balneolaceae bacterium | reverse complement strand
GATATAAAGGTTTCACTGCCGGATAAACTGACCCGGAAGAGTTCTTATCTGGATCATCCGGTGTTTAACCAGTTTCATTCAGAGCATGAGATGTTGAGATATTTGAAAGAGCTGGAAAACAGAGACCTGGACCTCACACACTCCATGATTTCTCTCGGTTCATGCACAATGAAATTAAATGCAACAGCTGAGATGATACCCCTTACTTGGCCTGAGTTTGGCAAGATTCATCCTTTTGCACCGGTGGATCAGGCAGAGGGCTACCATCAGATCTTTGATGAGCTTGACAGGTGGTTGTCAGTGATTACAGGCTTTAAAAAAGTATCTCTGCAACCAAACTCCGGTGCACAAGGAGAGTATGCAGGATTGATGACAATTCGTGGATATCACCATGACAATGGAGATCATCAGAGAAACGTTACGATCGTTCCTTCTTCAGCACATGGTACAAACCCGGCAAGTGCGGTTATGGCGGGAATGGATGTTGTAGTTACCAAATGTGATGACAAAGGAAATATTGATCTGGATGATCTGCGCGATAAGGTGGAAAAGTACAGCGATCGTTTGGCAGGATTGATGGTTACATACCCGTCCACACACGGTGTATTTGAAGAGGATATCCGTGAAATTTGCGAGATCATTCATCAGCATGGTGGCCTGGTCTATATGGATGGAGCCAATATGAATGCGCAGATCGGCTGGACATCCCCTGCTGAGATCGGAGCCGATGTTTGTCATCTGAATCTTCATAAGACATTCTGCATACCGCATGGCGGAGGAGGACCGGGTATGGGGCCGATCGGAGTAGTGGAGAAACTGGTACCGTTTTTACCGGGCCATGATGTTATCCCGACAGGTGGTGAAAAAGCAATACCTGCCATTAGCTCGGCGCCATGGGGAAGTGCCAGTATTCTGACCATATCACATGCATACATTCAGATGATGGGTGAGCCCGGCCTGAAAAAAGCAACGGAGGTAGCAATATTGAATGCCAATTATCTGAAAGACCGCCTGAAGGATCACTATCCGGTTCTCTATACCGGTAAAAATAACCGGAGTGCACATGAGTTTATCATTGATGTGCGCAGTTTTAAACAGAGTGCAGGGATCGAAGCCACAGATGTTGCGAAGCGTTTGATGGATTATGGATTTCACGCACCAACGATGTCATTTCCTGTTGCCGGTACTCTTATGATTGAGCCGACAGAGAGTGAGTCTCAGGCTGAACTGGATCGTTTCTGTGAAGCGATGATCGGAATTCGGAATGAAATTAAAGAGATCGAAGAGGGTTTGGCGGATCAGGAGAACAATGTTCTCAAAAACGCCCCTCATACAATGAGGGTTGCCATATCGGATGAGTGGAATAAACCCTATTCAAGGGAGAAAGCTGTATTTCCACTGGCACATTTGAGGTTCAATAAGTTTTGGCCTCATGTAAGCCGTGTTGACGATGCTTATGGCGACAGGAATCTGATGTGTACCTGTCTGCCGATGGATGCTTATGCAGAAGGGCAGGAGATCGGATAGAAGTTTCAATGTCGAACATTGAATGATGAGCTCTGAAGGGTTTTTGGTTTCAGGGGCCAACGACTGGAGCGCAGCGACAGTCCCGTCCCGAAAGCTGACGGGATCGGGAGTGCAGGGTTCAGTGATGTTTGACACCAAAACCCCCAAAGATTGATCTCCTCTCTAGACTATTGGATCCAACTTAACTCAACACTAAAAAATCAAAATTTACCTGTATTTATTATCCAGATCCATATTCGAGATCTCGATAATCAGAGAAGCTACTTTCTCAGATACAACCCTGAAGATCTCTTCTCCTTTTTCCGGAGTTGCATTTTTTGGGTTTCCGATACCGGTATCTTCCGTAACCAGAGACCATTGGCGCTCTGCCCAGGCCCATCCCTCTCTGATGCCTGTAATCACCGATTCTCTCTCTTTACCATCGCCGGCTTCATTTAACGGGCGGATAAGTTCAGGTTTCAGATAGAGCATCAGACTGGTTTCCATTTCATCGGCATGATCACCCTCTTCAGTGAATGACACATTGCTTTTTGCAATCTGAAACCAGTTGCAGAGTGATAAAAACATATTTGGAAACTCTAATCCGAGTTCGCGAAGAAGCGGTTTAAAGTTGTTGCCACCGTGACCATTCAGTACCAATAGCTTTTGGATGCCCTGACGGTTCAACACCGTTATAAGATCTCTCAATATGATCATCTGAGTGGATGGGTTCAGATTCATATCCAGTTTGATATCAGCTTGTCCGGTATTTACACCAAAGGGGATCACAGGCAAAATCGTTACGGCGGCTCCATTGCTCCATGCAATATTTCCGGCCTCGTTTGCAATTGCTTCCACCTGAATGTTATCCGTAGCATACGGCAGGTGGTAATTGTGAGCCTCTGTAGCTCCCCATGGTAAAACAGCAATATTTACTTCTTGATCCCGAAGGGTTTTCCAATTACTCTCAGCAAGGATATAAGGTCTCATATTGTCAAGAATTTATCATTAGATTTGATTTCGGTTTTTGGTGTAAAAGTTGTGTCAATGTTAGCAAATATATGGCTATTTCGATAAATATCGTGAGTTCGGTGTTAATGTAATCATGAATATCTGTTTGAGTATCGTTGAGAAACTCCCTGTTAGAGATCAATTCCAGCCGGGAAGCAGTACCATGCCTGTTGGAACTGGGTTGGCCTGATCATCAACTGCCGGTCTCTCTTTTCTGAACTCAGTAAGCATTCTCTCACCCTCCTGTAAGTCGATATCCTGGACACTAAACGATTTTCCGCGATCACCTGAGGCCACATATACAACCACAGAACAGAGATTTCGCATCTTTTGAAATGGGCTTTGAACGATGGTTAGATCCTGAATACGATTCTTTTTCAGATATGCGGTCGATTTTGATATTCCGCGGCTTCTAAGCAGAAGGATGTCGTTACCCCGGGCGACTGCAGCGTCACTATACCTGAGCCATCCCCAATAAACGGAGATAACAGGCAAGATCCATATCAGAAGATTTAATTGCAGCCACCAGAATGCGAGAGCAGTCAGTATCGTGATGATAAAAGATGTACGAAGAATATACCGTCTGATCGATCGCGCTGGAGGTGAAACACCCTGAATCTCTTTTTGATAATCCGGAAGAGCATCATTGAGCAGCGCAAGAATTCTCTCTTTTTGAATCAATGGATAGAGTACAATTGACCCGGTTCCTTTTTCATCACCATATCCGGCACTTTCAAGATGAATGGAGGCATAACCGAGCGGTTGTCGAATAACTCCCTCAGTTATATGAATTGCCTGAATACGATTGTAGGGAATTGTTACTCTTTTCTTTTCAAAAATACCACGGCTTATTACAATCTCTTTTTCTTTTACTTCAAGGATAAAATTGCCATACTTAAAAAGTGTGCTGAAAAAGGAGATAAGCCATGCAAAAATAATAAAGATCAAGATCACTGAGATAATCATTAACGTATCTGTCTGAGATGGAAGCAGGTCAAAAATATACTCAAAAATCACCGACTCACTGATCAGGGGTTCAATTTGTGAAAACAGAGTTGCTAAAATTGAAAGAGCAATTCCAAAACTGCCGGAAGTGGAAGCTGCGATAAGTAACTCTTTGTTCGGCATCACAATTCTTTTCCGGATATCGTCACTGCTGATTGCAGGCACACCCTCCGGATCTGCATCACTCTCCTGCGACAATGGACCGTGGGGATCAATTTGGCGTAATATTCGATTGATTTCAGTTGCTTTTTCAAGTGAGATGGCATCTAATGCAGCCTGTCTGGAACTTGACCCGGCTGTTTGAATATCCAGTTTTACGAGGCCAAACATTCGTTGAATGATCCCGCTGGTAATATCAATTACCTGAATTCTGTCTTTAGTGAGATAGAGGTTTTTTCGGACAAATATTCCACTTTTGATGTGAAGTGTATCCCCATCCAATTTATACAAAAAACGCCACCAATTGAGAGCACCCATAATGAGTAAAAAGCTAAAACCGGCACCAAGCCACCAAAGGAATGGGAAGTTCTCACTTTGTGCACCCACAAAAAGAAAGATCAGAATAGTAACGATGTTGCCTCGTATGAGAGCAAATGCACGACTGACAGCAGCAACCGGATGTTGTCGTTCAAATTCAGACATCTTCTTCTGCTAATCTGGCGTATGTTGAAATTTGTTTTCTGACCCGATCTGCCAGGACTGCATCGAGTCCCGGTATTTCATGTGTGGTTGCAGCTGTTGAGATGGTTACCGTTGATAGTTTATACCATCTGAGAATGGGGCCTTGTCTCGTATCAACATGTTGAACGCGACTGAGTGGAATCATGGTATGTGTTTTCACCAGGACACCATGTTTGAGCTCAATCTCTTTCTGATCGACGGCATACCTCCAGTTTTTCCAGATCAAATGTGGCAGCCATAAGAACGAAAAGAGCCAAAAAAGCAGGACAAAGAGGAATAGTGCATTTACAAACCAGAAGTGATGGTCAGAATATCCAAACATAAAAATATATCCGACCGGTATGGCGAAGAAGAAAACATTTCCAATGAAGTTACTTATTTGCCAAACCTTGATGGCTCTGGGAGTCAGTTTGTGAAAATCGGGATCAGACATATATACATTTTATTGATCCTATAAGGTAACTGTTGTAAGACACAGACGAAACAGAGAGAAGCATTGAGGCCAAACAATTATGATCCTTTATAACAGATATTGAGAAAGGAAACCAAGATTGCAGTGAAAGGAGGGGTTGTTTTGTTAAATAGGATAGAAACAAAAAAGCCACGTTATCCGTGGCTTTTTAAAAGATCTTGACAATCAGGGTTTAACCTTCATTTTTCATGTTCTGAATCTCAATTCTGATATCCTGAGCAAGTTTTTTCAGATCCTGAAGCTGCTTTCTGGCACGTGTGCCGGCTGCTTTATTTCCTTTGTCGTAAAATTTTACTAGATCTTCTTCCAGACCTGTCATCAGATTTTTTACTTCGTCTAATCTACTCATAGAATTTCTCCGGTTAGTTTAATTGTGATAATTGTTCGCGCGTTACAAACGCATATAGTTGATAACTTAAATAGCTAATTATCTTGTATAGATAAGCTTAAGTTAACAATCTGGCAATAAAATACAGCCTTTTTTTTATCCTTTTTTTAAAACCGGAACCATATTTTCAAATATCTATTTAAAACTACAAAACTTAACCTGACTGTACATCATTATTATTTAATGATATATGCAATATTATTTGCTG
>SKZL01000270.1 GCA_007127395.1 Balneolaceae bacterium | reverse complement strand
GAATCAATAGAGGCTATACAAGAGATCAGAAACGGGCTCATCGGGGATGTCTATTATGCCAAATGTTTTTATGCGGCTACTCGCGGATCCATTGGAAATGGCAGGATAGCAGATGTACCTGAGTGGCTGGACTATGAACTGTGGCAGGGGCCGGCACCAAGAACCCCTTACAGGGATAATATCATCCATTACAACTGGCACTGGTTCTGGAAGTGGGGAACTGGCGAGGCTCTGAACAACGGAACGCATGAGTATGATATTTGCAGATGGGCACTGAATGTAGATCTTCCAAATAAAATTTCATCCAATGGAGGCAGGTTTCACTTTGATGATGACTGGGAGTTTTATGATGTTCAGAATATCAATTTTGATTTTGCTGAAGGGAAGAGTATCAATTGGGAGGGCCGAAGCTGTAATGGACACAGGTTTTTTGACGGTAAAGGAAGAGGAGCTTTGATACACGGAACAAAAGGCAGTATGATGATCGACAGAGATGGTTATGTTGCCTACAATATGGATCGTGAAGAGATTAAACGAAGAGTGAAGGGGGGCGAAGGTGATCATTTGGATACCGTTGGCGGAGGTGATTTAACGGACACCCATATTGAAAACTTTGCAAACGCCATTCGTAGAGGAGAAAAATTAAACTCACCGATCGAAGAGGGCCAGAAAAGCGTCATCGCACTGCATATGGGCAATATTTCTCAATATCTGGGACGTTCGTTAGACATCAATCCGCAAACCGGAAGAATTATCGGAGATTCCGAAGCGATGGGCAAGTGGAGCCGGGATTATGCTCCGGGTTGGGAACCTAGAATTTGAATTTAGAACTCTCCGACTTTTCGGAGAGTTTTGAGTTCTCGACTTTGATTGGTCGCGTCTGTTAAGCGGGATAAAAGAGGAGCGCATCTGCACTGTGCTCCCCGAGGTGTCGGGACAGGCGAACCGATGGTTGGTTTGGACGGAGGACCGGGGGTCTTTGAGCTCAGAACTCTCCGAAGCATCGGAGCGGGCTTGAATGTCGAATAGTGAACTGTGAAGGATTTTAGGATGCAGGATACCGGATGAGGATTGACATTACACGTATGTTTGGTGCCGTCAGTGGATGCATTGAATGGTTTAGTGGCATGATTTCGATCTTACCGTCCCGGTTCATTAAGAGCTCAATATGAATAAATCAATATCATACTGGGAGAGAGAAGAGTGGTTACAACCTGCAGATCTGATCGTTGTGGGAGGCGGTATTGTAGGTACTTCAGTAGCACTTTTCTATAAAGAGAAACATCCTGAAAAAGATGTGATCATTCTGGAAAGGGGAGTTACTCCGCTTGGAGCCAGTACAAGAAATGCAGGTTTTTCCTGTATCGGTTCGATATCTGAACATCTGGCAGATATTAAACTCACATCACTGGAAACCGTAAAAACCAGAATCCATCGCAGGTGGTCGGGATTGCAGCTTCTTAAATCGACCATGGGAGAGGAGGCGTTGGAGTATCAATCAACAGGCGGATATGAACTGTTTTTTGATGAGGATCTATATGACCGGTCTATAGGAGAAATTGAATTCCTTAATGCCAGTCTATTGGATCTTCTGGGCGAAGAGAATGTGTATGAGGAAACTGATTATGAGGGTGTGCCGGCTGTTTTTAACCGATTGGATGGAGCGATTAACAGTGGCAAGCTGATGCGAATACTGCATCAGCGTGTGGCAGGTTTGGGAGTTCGAACCCTCTGGAACAGTGAAGTGGATGCATTTCAATCAAATCGTGTAGAGCTAAAAAATGGTATGGAATTGCAGGCAGAGAAGATTGTGCTTGCAGTGAACGGATTTGTATCAAAACTCTGTGATCTGGATGTGAAACCGGCAAGAGGGTTGGTTTTTATTACACAACCGATTCCGGGGCTGAAATGGAGAGGCACTTTTAACTTTAACGAGGGATATGTCTATTTCAGAAATGTAGGAGATCGGTTACTTTTGGGCGGGGGACGAAATGTAGCCAAAGAAGAAGAGACAACGGATCAATTTGGGAGTAACCCGAAGATCAGGGAGTATCTCATCCGGTTTGCGAATGAGCAGCTGAAACTACCGGAGAGATGGGAAATTGAACTGGAATGGAGTGGTATTATGGGTATGACTGCTGATAAGGAGCCTGTCATTACGGAGGTTGAACCCAATGTCTGGGCCGCTGCAGGTCTTAGCGGTATGGGCATCGCTATTGGGATGCAGGTGGCGAAGGAGGTTGTAGAGAGGCTCTGAAGGGGAGTTTTGAGTTTTTAGTGTTGAGTTTTGAGTTGTTTACTCTTCTGCCCTCTGCCTGCTTTTTCCCACGCTCCGTTTAACTGCGCAGGATAAAGGAGGAGCAGGAGAATCACTCGGCTCGGAGCACGTCCCACGTCTCTTTGTTTACTCTTCTGCCTTTTGCTGCGTGCTGTTCGCAGTCCCGATACCTCGGGGCCCTCTGCCTCCTGCCTTTTTTATTCTGCACTCTGCCTTTTACCCCGAAACTGTTCGAGATCTACGCTGCGCTTCGACTTTTCACTCCCGACCTTTGTCGGGATCGGGACTGTCGCTAAGCTCCAGCTTTTCACTTTTCACTCAAAAATCACTCCTCATTAATAATATCATCCAGTTCACTCAACAGTTCTCCGTATCGGGTCCAGTCACCGCTTTCGAGTGCTGAGATCAGCTCACGCCACGTTGAACGTATATTGCTGAGCTGCTGTGCAGACAAGCCGGGTGCAATATCACCGGGAACAACTCCGGTAATGGGTTGCTCTGCGGCAGCCGGAAGCCTTGCGGCAGCAGGAAGCATAAAGTCTGCATCCTGACCAAAGATCTCAAAAATTGCTTGCTCGATGGTTGGCTGCATTGAAATATTGTCCCCAATCGCTACAATCACTCGCTGTAACTGCGGAATTTCCACATTATCAGCCAGAAGAAAAACCGGTTCAACATAGAGGAAAGAGTTTTCAATCGGAATTACCATCAGGTTTCCACGGATCACACGCGAACCTCTTTGATCCCACAGCGCGATCTGTCTTGAGATTTCAGGGTCCTGATCGATTCTGGCCTCAATCTGAGCCGGACCGTAGATCAGTCTCTCTTTAGGTAGCCTGTAAACAACCAGCTCACCGTAACTTCCGGGATCTGATTTGGCTGCCATCCAGGAGATCATATTGTTCCGGTTTTCCGGAGTCAGAGGGGAGATCAGCATAAACTCCAGGTCTTCTTCACCCGGCAGCCTAGCCAATACGTAGTAAGGTTCCATCAGGATGGAGCGTCCGCCATACTGTTCTGCCGGTCTTTCCCAAAGATCTTCCTGGTTATAGAAAACCTGAGGTGTAGTCATGTGATATCTGGAAAATGTCTCAATCTGAACTTCAAAAAGATCTTGTGGATATCTAAAGTGGCGTTCGAGACCTTCCGGCAGTTCATCGAGTGATTTAAACAGTCCCGGAAAGATATTGTCATAGACTTTCAGGACCGGATCATCTTCATCAACGATGTAGAAATCTACGTGTCCGTGATAAGCATCCACAACAATTTTCACTGAGTTGCGGATATAATTAAACTGATTTCTATACCTTTGCGAGTATGGGAAATGGGAGGAGGTTGTATAGGCATCCTGAATCCAGACCAATCTTCCGTTTTGCATCACCAGGTATGGATCTCTGTCGAGCTGCAGAAAAGGTGTGATTCTGCTGATCCGCTCCTGTACACTTCTCCAGATCTGAAGCCGGCTTTCGTTATGGATGTAATCGGATAGCAGAATATTGATATCTGAGAGTTCCCAGGCAAACAACAGTTTTCGGAAGAAGCTGCTAAATTGTATCCCCCCTTCACCGTCATAATGAATATAGACATTGTCTTCACCATCAGGATAGTGCAGTTCAGGCACGCCTGTGTTGGTGATGTAGTAACTTCTGCTGTTTTCTCCGTAGTAGATTGCCGCATTCTCAACCACCAGATCACGACTTTCTGAGAATGGAGGGATGTTTCTTACAATTAACCTCGGTTCTCCTTGTCTGTTGGTTTCAGTTACCGGGTTCATAACAAGGCCAAAGCCATGAGTATATTGCATATGTCTGTTAACCCAGGTATCCGACTGGCTTGGTAGTTGTCGGGCAATTTCCCTGGCTGAAAGCATCATCTGTGTGACCTGCCCATCCACTGTGTACCGGTCATTATCAACCGAATAAAATTCATAATAAGAGCGTATTTCCTGCAACTGACGGTAGGTATTCAGCAACAATCTTGGATCCCAAAGCCGGATATTGTCAATAGCGTCCTGATTGTTCCGAATATCGGTAATTCCGAGAGTGTCGTCTGCCATATAGTCTACTTCACGCACGTTATGCAGGTTATAGGCAAGGCGTGTCATTTCGATATTATTCTCCAGATAGGGCGATTCCAGCTGTAATTCGTTGGGCTCTACATTAAACTGCTGGACAATGGCAGGTAAAATACCCCTTCCCAGTGCCAAAACAGCGATGATGAGAACGGCAAGAAGTGGAATCACCTTCTTTAAATTGACCCACCGATTGATAAAAAAGAGCAGTGCCAGAAGAGATGTGAGGACTACCAATATCCAGATGGCAGATAACTGAATCGCCACGTCAGTATATCCGGCGCCAAATACGATACCATCAGCGCGAAACAGCAGTTGAAACCGATCCAGATAGAAACCCCATGCAAGAAGTGCCATCCAGAGTCCCAGGTTGATACTTAGATGGTTCATTACACTATCACGTGCAGAGTAATCGGTAAAGGATTTTATGCTTAGAATGCCTGTAAAGACATAAGAGAGGATAAGGATGGCCAGTGTGAGAAATGCAATGGATGTCAGAGAGCTCTGCAACACATTCCAGAATGGCAGTTCAAATAGGTAAAAACCAATATCGCGGCCAAACAGGGGATCTACTTCTCCAAACTCCACACGGCTGATAAAGCGGAGAGACTCATCCCATCTAATGTAAAAACTGAGGGCAAAGATGAAAGCCATAACCAATGCACCCAATGTGAAAAACTGCTTCGTTCTTTTGCCTGAAAGAACAGTACTTAGATCAAATTCAACTCCCTGAAGCGGGGAGCCATACAGATTCACATGTTTTAACTGTCCGGCCAGATACCTGAAATTGAGTGTAAAATAGATTGCTGCAATTAAAAAAGCACCTAAAACAAGGGCCAATTGTGTGCCTCGCATAGTCCAGAAAATTCTGGAGTAACCCAATTCATTCAGCCACATCCATTCAAAAATCCAGCTCGAAGAGATCG
>SKZL01000263.1 GCA_007127395.1 Balneolaceae bacterium | reverse complement strand
CTGCTGATCCCGGAAACCGGTAAAAGAGCACGATTTATTATCGGTGCAATTGTCTTTTTTATCGGGCTTGGCTACACATCTGCTTTTTTTTCAAAGCTAATCGGAACCGGCATTAATTGGTACGACGGCAGACATCTTTGGCTCTGGATCAGTGAAAAAAGTATTGATATCCTCTCCAGAGAAGGTGTTTATCAACCTAATTTCCTGCAGGAAATGGCACTTAAAAGCCTGGCTGTCGCCTCTCTCATTCTGATTATCGGATGGGTCACTGAACTGATCGGTTTTACCATGTGGTGGGCCAAACTGAGGCCTTACACAACAACACTGTTGATCGGCATGCACATCGGCATCACACTAACCATGAATATCCGTTTTGATGCCTTCGTGATGCAACTTATTCTGCTAGGGTATCCCTGGTACAGGGTTTTGGATTGGTTTGAATTCAGGGTCCCGGACAGAGTTAGGGAATGGGTTTAGTTTGAGTTACAGGGTTCAGGGGGCAAAGGGTGCAGGCTGGAGCTGTTCGCAGTCCCGAAACCTCGGGGACTTCTGCCTAAGCATTTAACCCCACCCACCAACAAAATCACCACAGCCATCGATACCAGTACCACTTCATACAGCATCAGATCACTTTGCAGTGTGATCACTTTTTCATGAACAGTTATGTAGTTTAGGAGCGCAAAAAAAACGACAAGCATAAGCGTAAAGCTGATCAAAACCCCTTTGCGCGACTTCCTGAAATTGTTTCTGTTCCACCTCATCATCCATTGATGAGAACTTTTGTAAATAGCATCCCAATTCAAAAAAACCGCATAGGCTATAAAATTTGGCAGAAATGCGATATTCATACTGATCATCGTGGAAAAATGAAACAGAACAGCAATACCGACAAAAAACCGGAACCATGCCGCCCTGAAAATGGATATCAGAAAACCGACTTCAAAGAGTACCGTTCCCCAATCCAACAGTTCCCAAAAAAACGGATTGTTCCATTGAACCGCCAACTCCGCCAACAGATCCTGCCTCTCTCTCACATAGAACTGGTTCAGCAGATGGCTCTGTGCCGCTTGAGTCGAAATATCGAGCCAGCCACCTAATATTTTGGGGAACCCGGCCGTAAACATCATAAATCCGATGAGCAGTGCCAGAAGTGTCAATGGCCATCTCTCATTTTTTTGATCTTTGCCTTTTCGAAATGAATCGATGGAAAAAGCGGCTCCCCAATTTGAATAGGCCAGAATGACAGGAACCACAGCCACCAATATTTCATGATCTATTTTGCCAACACTGAAAATGAATCCCTGCAAAATCAACACACTCAAACCGGTAATCAGGGATACCCATTTTGTATGATATCCCACCAATATCATCAAAGCAGATAAAACAGCAACTGTCTGTAACACCTGAAATATTGCCAACCCGGGGAATGTGTCAAATAACATCATCGGACCCGGAGGCGGAGCATAAAAGTCTGCCGGTAGTGTAGCCAAAAAGTGATAATGAACGGTTCCACCACCGGGTATCAGAAAAAACAGCAACATCAACGCTGTTAAAATTCGCAGTAGCCCCAAACCTTCAGGGGTTATGGTAAAGGATTCAAATATCCATCGGTTCAGGCCGGAGTCTCTATTTTTCATTTGAGTATTCCGGCTTTAAAGTTATCGGAATACGATCCAGCTGATCCACAGATTCCAGAATCGGTACACCATCAACGAAACGATAATTTTCAATCTCAATCCTGAGCTCTATCATTAGCGGCTCTGTCTGCAGGTGATTACTTGCCTGCTGATAGAGAAAAGATCTGGCTTCTTCTGATAATCTCTCCACATCTGATCGGCCTGAAAAGTGGGTTCTCATAAAGCCAGGCACCTGAGATAGTGGCAATTCCGGAAATAGATCCTGTGGTCGCAAGATCTCTACCTTCGGCTGCCCTTCTATCTCAATTACAAACCTTTTTTGCTCTATTTGAAAGAGATCATCATCCGATACATATACATTTTTAAATCCGGGCAACACAAAAGCAGGCCAGGGTTCACTATGCATCTCACCAACGATCCCAACAACTGCATACTGAATCGGCAAAAAGATCATCACTGCAATAAAGAGGCGGACTATCGATCTCTTCTTCATTTATTTTATTCTATCCAATTATTTTACTCAAACAATTGAAGGTGAAAAATTGCGTAGTTAAACTGTTCAATTTCATGTAACATTAAAATAGGATATCTTAAGAAAATCTGTTCTAAAATGAATCAGAGTGGCATGATACCAAAAATCTTTCATCTACATGGCTCAAAATAAGTTTTTTGCATTTTTGATTTTTCTGTATCTGATTTTAGTGTGGAATCCGGCTCAGCTATTCGCTCAGTCACATACCTCATTTGAAACCAATGCCCTCTTCTCTACAAGCGATCAGACCCCTTTCTGGCTTCAGTCCAACCGCCACGGAATCTTCTCTCAGAACGGAAATCAGTGGACCAGCCGGTTTCAGTCCCATCAATTTTTGGATCTTTCTTCTTCAGTTAGCCTGACTGCCGGTGCTGACCTCGTAACCAGACCCGGAATGAATTCGACTTTCTTTTTTAACCAGGGTTATGTGAAACTGAACGGGTACGGATTTGAATTATCAGCCGGCAGATTTCACAATACATCTCCGATTAATGATGCGGAGTTAAGCATGGGTTCTCTTGGTGTGAGCCACAATGCCATTCCGATTTCACAAATTCGGCTTGGCCTGACCGACTGGACCCCTATTCCTTTTACAAACGAGTTTGTCGAATTGAAAGGGCATATTGCCCATGGCTGGCTGGGCAGCAGAAGGTATATCAGTGATGTGCTGCTCCATGAAAAGGCCGCTCATTTTCGATTTGGTGGGGATGCCTCTTTCAAACCTTATATCGGCATCGCACACTATGTTAAATGGGCCGGTACTGAACCGGGAGGCAGGGAGCTTCCTGTTCGGTTTACCGACTTTGTCAATGTCTTTTTTGCTTTTGGAGGGGATGAACAGACTCCCGGACCTGATCAGACATACGCTCTGGGGGATCATCTCGGAGCCCTGGATTTTGGCTTTTTCCTGAATCTCAATGAAACTGATATCGTCGTCTATCGCCAGTTTCCGTTTGAACTTTTGACAAACGTACTTCTGAAAAGCTATATGGATGCCCTTACCGGAATATCTGTCACATTCCCGGAGGATGTGAAATGGCTCGACCGGTTCCTGTATGAATTTCTATACACCAAATTTCAGGCCGGTCCCCGGGAGCTGCGGGATGACCGTGCACCGGACGGACGCGGTGACTATCGCTATAATGAAAACTACTACAATCACTACTTTTACCGTACAGGCTGGGCCTATTTCAACAGATCTATTGGAAATCCTCTTTTCACATTGAATGAAGATAATCTGGGATTTTTCAATAACCGTATCGTGGCTCATCACATTGCTTTTACTTCCACGATTGAATCGGTATCACTCACAGGCAGAGCCACTTACAGCCGCAATTACGGCAAGCGCTGTGATAACCGTGTACCTGATCTCGGTGAAAGAGAGGTTTTTGGTATTGAGTGTGTGAATGTCGTGGATACAATTGGTGGGCGCAGGATCGATCAATGGTCGCTTCAGCTCGGCGCAGAAACACCTATTCCGATAAATGGAAGAGAAAACCTGTTTATTACCGCAGAACTGGCACTCGATTCCGGTGAAATTGCAGGAAATCAGTTCGGTTCCTTATTTGGTTTTCGCTGGGAATTTTGAAAAGTTGACTTACGCGCTCAACCAACTAAAAGTTTGTTCCGGAAGAGCAACCTTTTCGTACCTGGATTTCATCAACAAAATATAGCAACGCTATTTTACTCTGCCCTGAAAAGCGACATGACTCAGACTCAATCAACGTAACAGCATATCCGGAGATCTCACAAAACTACCTGCAGTTCAACGATTCGCGGCAATAAGTCGGTCTAAAATCCCGGCCAAAGATTTAGTGCGGCTCTCTGCACTATGCAAAGACTCCAATTTTTTAACCAGGGAGTCTGGCAGTGAACTATTCTCTCCTTTTGATTCAGAGATCACAAAATTGGAAAGATACTCTTCCGGCGATAAACCGTTCCCGGGTGTGAAGTGGATTCCGGATTCAATGCTGCCCAATATTTTTTCCACCTCCGGATTGGGTACAATCGAAAGAATCGGCTTTCCGGTAACCATATAGTCCCACAACTTGGCCGGTATAATGGAATCTCTGGACGGATTTGTACTCAGCAGTAAAAGATCTGCAGGCCTTAAAGCTATTTGCGCCTCTTCTGGAGTAACCACATCCTCAAAGATGAATTGACTGTTTAATTCGGCACTGTCAATTAATTGCAATTGCTCCGCTTCCGGAACTCCGTAACTGTGGATGCAAATTTTTGCAGCTAACTCCGGTTTTTGTTCTTTTAGCCTGCTTAAGATTTCAACGATCGGCTGAACCGGACTGAGTCTCCTGAACCTTCCAAAAAAATGGATCTGAATAACATCACTATTTTTTTTGGATGGTGTTTCATTTAAATCGGTTTCCTCAACTCTATGGATAGGGTCAAATGTATTGTAGATGGTGGATGAATGGTCACTACTCAGATGATATTGATCTGAATAGAGAGATCTGGTTGCTTCAGACGTAAAAACCAGAAAGTCTGATGATTGGATCACGCTTTTTTCTGCCTTCCTATCTATCCATCCGGATAGTTGGGATCTCTTTCGTAAACCCACATTTGCGAGTGTCCATGGATCCCTGAAATCTGCTACAAACGGTTTTTTGAGAACTTTTGATAACTTCTTTCCGAGCCATAGTCCCGACCAGGGATCACCGGTTGCCCATACAATATCGGGGTTCACCCGGAGTGCTTCACTGCGGATCCACCGCCAGCGGCTCAAAAAAAGATAGATCCAGGTATCGATGGGAGTCTGTCTGTCGATAAACTGTGTGGCCCGGTCAGTTATACTCAAACCTCTATCGCGCTGATTTATATCATCACTCCTTTTGACATTTTCGGTTCTGTCGATGCCGGTTTCGATACTGATCACCGGAATATCTGACAAGAGTTCGCGCTCGGCAGAGGTCAATTGTGCCGGTTTATGGCCAATTGTCATCACAACCGGCCGATAGCCATATTTGGGCAGATTCGCAGCAAATCGGAAAGGACGCACCGCACCTACCCTTCTTCTTGGAACAAAATAGGGGGCAATCATTAATACACTTTTCGACTCATCCATGCCGAATGATAAAAAGAAGAGAAATGAAAAGCTTAG
>SKZL01000051.1 GCA_007127395.1 Balneolaceae bacterium | reverse complement strand
TGCATGGGGCAAGGGGTGCATGGGGCAAGGGGTGCATGGGTCAGAGGGTTCAGGGGTTACAAGGGGCAGAGGGTTCAAGGGGTACAGGGATTGAAAGGCAGAAAGGGTTACAAGGGTCAACGGGGGAATCAAAAACTTAAAACCTGCCCCAATCAGTCGCTCAAACTCCCACTATATTCAAACCTGCACCCCTTGTGTCCTGTACCTTGAACCTTGAACCCCTTGCACCCTGTACCTTGAACCTTGAACCCCGTACCCTGAACCCTTTGCCCTTAATCCTGCTTCACATCCACTCCCCAAATCTCCTCTGCATAATCAGCAATCGTGCGGTCGGATGAGAATTTGCCCACTCTTACAGAGTTCAACAGTGCTTTTCTGAACCATTCGTCTTTATTTTTAAACAGTTCATCAACTTTAGCCTGTTCCTTCACATAGGCACCGAAATCTGCCAATACAAGGAAGTAATCGCCTCTGTTCAGAATGGAATCTATAATTGGAGTATAGAGTGATGAATCATCATTGAAATATCCATCCCGAATCTGATCAAGTGCTTTTTTCAGTTCCGAATCATTGCTGTAAAACTCCCATGGGTTGTACCCTTCGTGCCTGAGCAGCTCCACATCTTCTACCGTATTTCCAAAGATGAAGATGTTTTCCTCACCTACCTCCTCCTGGATCTCAACATTTGCTCCATCCAGGGTTCCGATAGTCAGTGCACCATTCAGTGCAAACTTCATATTTCCTGTGCCGGAAGCTTCAAAGCCTGCCGTTGAAATCTGCTCGGAAAGATCTGCAGCCGGTATCATCTTCTCAGCCAATGTAACGCTGTAATTTTCCAAAAAGAGAAACTTTAACTTCGTATTCACATCAGGATCATTGTTGATCTTTTCACCTACATCATTCATAAGCTTGATGAACAATTTTGCCATGGTATATCCCGGAGCTGCTTTACCGCCCAGAATAATCGTCCTTGGTGCCACATCCAGATCCGGATTCTTTTTCAGCTTGTTATACTGAGTAATTGCATAAAGGGTCAGCATAAACTGTCGTTTATATTCGTGAATTCGTTTGATCTGAATATCAAACATCGATTCCGGATCTACATCCACATCGTTATGAGCCTTGATGTACTCCGCCAGTTTTTTCTTATTCTCCAGCTTTATCCTGACAAACTCCTTCATAAACGATTTGTCATCAATAAACTTTTCAATCTTTTTCAGATCACTCAGATTGGTTATCCAATCTTCACCAATTTTTTCCGTGTAAAGATCTGCAAGCTGACGATTGCACTGTCTGAGCCATCTCCTCGGGGTAACACCATTGGTTTTATTGGTAAAGCGCTCCGGATACAGATCATAAAAATCTTTGAATAGTGTCTTTTTGATCAGATCACTGTGAAGTGCAGCAACACCGTTGATTTTGTGTGTTCCGACAATTCCAAGATGTGCCATATGGACAACGGGATTCTCACCTTCACCAACTATCGATATTCTGCTGATTTTCCCCTTATCATCACCGATTTTTGCACTAGCCGATTGCAAGAAGCGACGGTTGATCTCATAAATGATCTGAAGGTGGCGTGGCAACAGATTTCTTAATAGCGATACAGGCCATTTTTCCAATGCTTCGGGCAGTATCGTATGATTTGTGTATGCCAGTGTCTTCACTGTGATATCCCAGGCTGTATCCCACTCCAGGCCCTGTTCATCAACAAGAAAACGCATAAGCTCCGGTATAGCCAGATTTGGATGAGTATCATTACACTGAATGGCAACTTTTTCAGGCAATTTCCGCCAATCACTGTTTCCTTTAATGAATCGTGACAATATATCTTGTAAAGAAGATGCCACCAGAAAATATTCCTGTTTCAGCCTCAGTTCCTGCCCGACAAATATCTTGTCATTCGGATACAATACACGAGAGATATTCTCATTCAGCTGAGTATCACGAACCGCGTCAATATACTGCCCCTGATTAAAACTTTTGAGATCTATTGATGAAGCTGAAGTGGCCCTCCACAATCTAAGATGGTTCACTACATCATTCTTGTAACCGGGAATCGGAGTATCATAAGCAACAGCTCGAACATCATGAGTATCTTTCCATTTGAACCGGACTTTACCCGATTCATCATGATATACATCCGAGTGGCCATAAAAAGGAACATTGTATTGAATTTTTGGCCTTACAATATCCCATGGGTTACCATATCGCAACCAAAGATCCGGTTTCTCAACTTGAAATCCATTTTCGATACTCTGATAAAAAATACCATAGTCATACCGGATCCCATATCCGATTGCAGGAATTCCAAGCGTTGCCATGGAATCCAGAAAACAGGCTGCAAGCCTTCCTAAACCTCCACAAACTCAAATTTCTCCCCATCAAACAGCCCCAAATCACTCATTTTTAAAGCCGGTATCACGAGTAGTGCCATAAATGAGATCAACATGAACGGTGCTTTTAATGTGCTTCCCATTTCAACAGCTATCTTATTCAATCTTTCATAACCTGCTGCCACCTTCTCACCGGGGTCATCGCTCATAATCCCGCCTATCGGAAGTCCCAGCACATCCTCTTGATGACCAAGAACGGCTGATATGCCACCCTTTTCATTCATAATCAGATTAACAGCCCTCGCAATCTTGTGATCATCAGAACCGATCACAATAATATTATGTGAATCATGTCCGACAGATGATGCAATCGCACCGTTTTTCAGCCCAAAGTTTTTGATAAACCCTACTGCAGGTTTTGCCTTTTTGTATCTGTTTACGACAGCAATTTTCAAAATATCACGATCAGGATCTGATAGAACGACACCATTTTGAACCGGTAACTTCATAGATTCTCTTCCGGTGATCAATTCACCGTCATTGGCTATAATGACTTCCTGAGTAGACTTATGTGAATGCAAATGAAAGTCGTCAGCTTCCAGCTCATAAGGAGTAAATTGATTGATTCGTTTAGAAGTGATATCCGGGAATAGTACTTTCTCATTCTTGTATACCAATTTACCATCTATCCATGTTTCCCGGACAACCATCGATTCCGGTGAATCCACGATAATAAAATCGGCAGGATCACCGGTTTGCAGCAGGCCTACATTTAAACCGTAATGCCTGACCGGCAAAACTGAACAGGCATGCAGTGCATCAAAGAGATCATAACCATTTTCAAGGGTTCTGGCTACGATTTCATTCATGTGGCCACGGATCAGGTCATCCGGATGTTTATCATCGGAACAGAACATGATCTTATCAGGATAGAGTCCCAACAGCGAGATTAGAGTATCGTAATTTTTAGCTGCACTGCCCTCACGTATGGCGATCAGCATACCCGCTTCCAATTTGTCGATAGCTTCTTCAAGAGTAAAACTTTCGTGATCCGTTGAGATGCCGGCAGAGGCGTATTTTGTGGCTTTTTCTCCCTTTAATCCAGGGGCATGACCATCAACAGGTTTACCAAGCTTTTTAGCAGCTTCAATTTTTGCAATTACATCAGGATCATCGAAAAGAACACCCGGCCAGTTCATCATCTCAGCCAGATAAAGGATATCATCCCTTTCAAGAAGCTCTTTGACATCATCCACATCGAGTACTGCACCGGCTGTTTCAAATGTAGTTGCCGGGACACAGGAGGGAGCACCAAAGTAGAATTTCAACGGTACTTTATTCCCATTTTCAATCATAAATTCTACACCCTCTTTTCCACAGACATTTGCAATTTCATGAGGGTCTGATACAGTGGCAACCGTTCCATGCCGGACTGCCAGCTTTGCAAATTCAGATGGAATCAACATTGAGCTTTCAATATGAATATGGGAGTCGACCAGGCCCGGAAGTATATATTGCTCAGGTACGTCATCACTCTTCTCAATTTGGACAATGTTACCATCTTCGATCGAGATGACTCCCTTATACTGTTTTCTTTTGACCGGATCTATGATAATTCCTTTAACTGTTTTCATGTGTCAAAGATATTTATGCGATGTTTAATTCGTAATAACCTGAGTGGTCGGTTTTACTAAAGCCTACTTTCTCAAGATAGTGGTTGTGGTCTGAATTGCCTGCAGCCGTCACAATTGTTTTTACTCCATGTTTTCTGAAATACTCTCTGTTTTGGCTGAAAAGAAATTTTCCGATTTTAAAATCCCGGTAATCAGGGATTACAAAATCGAGATGTATAATTAATGTTTTATCGTTTTTCAGTTCACCAAGCAACAGTCCGGCCGGAACCATCTCGCTCAAGATGAAAAGGGCAAAATTGTACTCCCTGTCAATCGAAAAATCCGGCTGAAATTTTTGAATACTTTCACTGTAATAGCTCAGAAAAGCGCTCAGGTAGCTGTCACTACTCTCTGTCTCCAAAAGATGAAAGTACTCTTTATCCGTAACGATTTTTATCAGGAAGTAGATGTTGATCAAGACGATGAAACCGTTCATGGCTGCCACGGGAATGGATCCAATTAAAATGCCATACAGAGCAAAAATAAATGCGCCGATCATATTGACGATCCGCAATTTTACAATCGCACTCATCATCAAGGAGATAGCAACCAAAAGTGATGCAATGTAACCGATCAGTTCATAAATAAGATGTGCTTCCATAGATGTATGAGCTGTTAGCTTAGATTAATGGTGCTTTTGGTTGATTAATACTCCAGGGTCAGGTCATCATCCACATCTTCATAGAGTGCGGCAAGAAAGAGCGCACCACCTGAGAGTGAAAGATCTTTCAGTAAATTCGGCAGAGCATTTGGTGTTTCCATCAGTAATTCGGGCAGATGAATGGTTAGTGCAAAAATCAATAGCATTAATGAAAGCAGCAAGGATACCAATCGCACTTTAATCTGAGCTACAATACAGATACTTGAGCCTATCAGGGCAACGCCGGTCAGGTAGACCCAGATGATGTCGCCTGGAATGAAATCAGGTATCATTCCTGCGAGTTCACTTCCGGTGAGGAAATGAATGATGCCAAAAATTCCAAAAGGAAGTGCGAAGAGGTTTCTGCCGACTCTGTAGGTTAGAAATGAACTCATTGAAATACAAATTTTATCGGGTTAATGATTGATTGAATGTCATTTTCAGCGGGTAATATAAACATTAAGCATAGAGAAATTTTGCCATAAAAAAAGCACAATTCCGGGATAATTTAGTTCGAACCCGGTTTTTTCAAAAGTATGACACGGTTTCCATGGAACTCAGGATTGGCCTTCAGGTTTGATGCTATCCACCTGAATGTATCAGGTGTGTAAAAGGCAACATGAGTGTCCTCACGCCT
>SKZL01000258.1 GCA_007127395.1 Balneolaceae bacterium | reverse complement strand
TAAATTCAATGATATGTACTTCTAAAGATATTTTGTCGCCATCAAACGTAGGTTTCCTTCCGATATTCATCATGCCCCGGTAATACTTCTCTCCTACTCTTACCCACACCGCATAAACTCCATTTTTCGGAATCACTTTAGCAGGATTTTCCGGCTGTAAATTTGCCGTTGGGAAACCCAGGCTCTTTCCTCTTTTGGCACCATGAACCACATTCCCGTTCAAAATGTAGTAGCGTTCTAAAAATTTTGCTGCCAGTTCCATATCTCCTTCATCCTGAATAGCTCGCCGGATGGCTGTACTACTGACAGTTTTATCACCAACCTCCTGCTTGGATACAACATGCGATTCATATCCAAGCTCGATACCCATTCTTTCAACTGTTGATATGGTACCCGTACGGTCCCTGCCAAAATGATGATCATATCCAATAACAAAATTTGAGACTCCAATCTTGTTCCAGATCACATTTCGGACAAATTGTTCAGAAGTAAGCAGACTAAAATCCCTGTCGAAAGGTATCACAGTCATCTCATCTACACCCATATCAGATAGAAGTTCACGCCTCTCCTTAAGAGAACTCAAAAGTTTGATTCCTGAGCTCCCCGGATTAATGATCTCTCTCGGATGCGGATCAAATGTCACAATAACACTTCTTCCTCCCTGTTTGCGGGCCAGCTGTATAACACTGTTTATAAGCACCCTGTGCCCTGCATGCACTCCATCAAATGTGCCCACTGTAAGCGTCGTATTGGGATCTCTGATTGTATCATCCAGCCAGGTAAAATCAGCCATTTTGAACTATTTTTAATGCATCATTGATCTCTTCCGGAGTAAAACTCCGATCTGCGGAAAAGTGACCTGTATGCGTTCGCCTTAGTGCACGCACATGCGCCCTGCTTGCCAGCAAAATGCCAAGGTCATGCGCAATGGATCGTATATATGTTCCTTTCCCGCATCTAACCTTTAACGTAATATCAGGCAGCGACACATTCAAGAGCTCAGTCTCATAAATATGAACATCCCGGGGCTCAATCTTTACATCACCTCCTTTACGGGCAATTTTGTATAATCTCTGCCCACCCACACTGATTGCAGAGTAGATGGGTGGTTTTTGTGAAATAGTCCCTCGAAAATGCTCTCCAAGAGTCTTCTCAATATCTTTTTTTGTGATATGCTCCCATTCAGCTTCCTGATCCGCCTCTGTAGCTGCATCATAACTGGGCGTAGAAGCGCCAAACCGGATATCCGTAATATAGGTTTTGTCTAAATCCTGGATTTGTGATATCGACTTGGTTGCCTTACCGCAACAGAGTATCAACAAGCCTGTTGCCAGGGGATCGAGCGTACCTGCATGACCCACTTTCTTTACCGGAATACGATTCCGTACATATTTGACGAGGTCAAAACTGCTCCAGTTTTCAGGCTTATCGGTTAAAATGACCAATCCGGCTTGATACTGATCTTTGTCAGAAGGCAGAGCCCCCCCTTTTTCTAAAACTGGAATTTCGTGAAGTGGAATAACTTTTTTTGACATCGGTACGGAATCTTAACTACTGATCACCGTCATTGTCATCGGAAGGATCATCTTTTTTGGTTTCAGAAAAGAGTGTTTCAATCTTGTTGACATACTCAGCAGTGTCATCATGAAAAAAGAGCAACTCCGGAATCCTTCTCACCTGATGCCTGATTTTAGAGGCCAGCTTATATCGTATTTCGTCCTGCTGGTCATCAATCTGTTTATAAAGAGGCTCCTCCTCCCTGCCCGGTGCCATTATACTCAAATAGACTTTGGCAATGGATAGATCATCGGTCATACGTACCTGAGTGATCGTGATAAATGTTCCCACAGGTTGATAATTACGCTGCAGTATTTCTCCCAGATCTTTTTTAATGACGGATGCCAGTTTTTCTGTTCTGATAGACATGGGATAAAATATTTGAATTAGAATTGAAGGTGCAGATCGTCCCGTATATGACCGGAATAGAAAACTGCTACTGCTGTTTGCCCGCTTTCTTCACGAACAGGCTCACTAAGGTGTCTGTTAGTAAAAACAAACTACACCACAGAATGTACAATGCTACTTGGCATCTTCCAGTTTTCTCTTATGCTCAATCTCCTCATAGCTTTCAAACTCGTCACCAACCTTGATATCATTGAAATTTGTAATACTGATACCGCATTCGTAGCCGGAACTCACCTCTTTCACATCATCCTTAAAGCGCTTCAGAGAGTCAATTTCACCGTCGTAGATCACAACTCCTTCCCGGATAATACGGATCGGGTTATTTCGGTTTATTTTCCCTTCAGTTACGTAACAACCTGCAATCGTTCCTACTTTTGAAACCTTGAATACTTCTCTAACAGTCACAAGGCCTTTCATCTCCTCCTTGATCTCAGGTGAGAGTAAACCTTCAAGTGCATCATGTACCTCATCAACAGCATCATAAATAACGCTGAAGAGCCGTATATCGATGCTTTCATTCTCTGCAAGTTTACGTGCCGGTGTTGTAGGCCGTACCTGGAAACCGATAATAATTGCATCGGAAGCCGATGCAAGTAACACATCCGATTCAGTTATAGCACCAGATCCTGTGTGGATAATATTCACTGAAACCTCTTCAGTACTCAGTTTTTGCAGAGCACCTGAAAGAGCTTCAATCGATCCATCCACATCCGCTTTGATGATAATATTCAATTCAGATACTTCACCGAGAGCCATTCTTCTGGAAAGGTCATCCAGTGTAAGATGTTTCATCTTACGCAGTGACTGCTCTCTGCGGATCTGTTGCCGCTGGTTTGCAATCTCTTTTGCAGTTTTTTCATCTTTAGCAACTACCAGTTTATCGCCGGCCTGCGGTGAGTCCGTAAAACCGGTTAACTGGATAGGCACGGATGGCCCGGCCTCTTTCAGCCGTTGTCCATGCTCATTTTCCATCGCTCTTACCCTTCCCGATACAGATCCTGCTACAAAAGGATCACCAATCTTGAGTGTTCCTGTCTGAACCAGCACATTGGCTACCGTTCCTTTTCCTTTATCTACACGGGATTCAAGTACAATACTCTGTGCCAATCGATTTGGATTCGCTTTCAGCTCCATTAACTCAGCTTCAATCAGGACTTTATCCAACAATTCATCTATCCCATCGCCGGTCTGAGCAGATACCTCGGCAACCTGAACAGTCCCTCCATACTCTTCCACAATAACACCGTGTTCAGAGAGCTGTTGCTTAATTTTGTCTGGGTTTGCTCCCTCTTTATCCATCTTATTGATGGCTACCACGATCGATACACCGGCTGCTTTGGCATGATTAATCGCTTCAATTGTCTGAGGCATAACAGCATCATCGGCCGCAACCACAAGAATCACAATATCTGTTGCCTGTGCACCACGGCTTCTCATCGCTGTAAAGGCTTCGTGACCCGGTGTATCTAAAAATGTAATAGCTTTATCGGAATCTGTTACCACTTCATAAGCACCTACGTGCTGTGTGATCCCTCCGGCCTCACCTGCGGCAACCTTCGCCTTTCTGATATAATCCAGCAGAGATGTTTTTCCATGATCCACATGTCCCATCACCGTAATAATCGGTGAACGCGGTCTCAGATCTTCAGGATCATCAATAATCTCTTCAAACTCCTCCTCAAGCAGTTCATCTGCATCCACGAAGTCCACATCAAAATCATACTCTGAAGCAACAAGTTCAATGGTAGCGGCATCCAGTCTCTGATTTATCGATACCATCATACCGATATTCATACATGTTGTGATCACATCCGTCGGTTTCACATCCAAAAGATCTGCCAGATCACTGACTGTAATAAATTCTGTAACCTCTATAACGGCAGAGTCCAGTTGATCCATCTCCTCCTGCAGAGCGCGTTCTTCTTCCCTCTCCTCTTTCCGCTGTCTTCTTCGTTTCTGCCTCTTACTCCCCACAGTGCCGCCTGACTGTATTTTCTGGAGAGTTTCACGCATTTTCTTCTCTACATCCTCTTCGTCAACCCGGCTCGCCTTTTTCGCCTTCTTCTTCTTGGTCTTTTTCGCCGGTTTGGCCTCTTCCTTCTTCGGTGCAGCCGGTTTGGCAGCATCCTTCACTTCCGTTTCCGAACGGTCTTTTTTCCGTTTTCTGGTCTTGCGTTTCTTACGATTTTCTCTTGAAAATTCTACCTTGCCAAGCACTTTTGTGCCGGATAGCTTACCTGCCCTGCCTCTGACAATTTTTTCGTCTTCATCCTGACTCTCAGGATCTACATCATCATCATCATCTTCTTCTTCTTCTCCTTCTTCATCCTCAAACTCTTCATCGTCATCATCATCCTCTTCTTCATCCTGATCATCATCTTCATCTTCATCAAGATCATCATCATCATCATCATCATCTTCTTGATCCTCAGACTCTTCAGAATCATCAGGTTCAGTTTCCGATTCCGGAACTGTTTCTGATTCCGCTTCCTCTTCATCCTCCTCATCAACCGAAACCTCTTCCTTCTTTTCAGCCTTAGTTTCAACTGCTTCAGGAGCCGCCTCCTCTTCTGCCACCTCTGCTTCAGCACTCTCGTCTGTCTCTTTCTCTCCCTTTCCGGTATCTTCAACAGGCTTGAGGGTTTCTTCCTCTACCGGTTCCAGTGTGGCTTCCGGTGAGAGATCCTCATCCTGAGGCTCAAGTGGAAGTTCATCAATCGGTTCCAGAAAGTTATCGATCGTTACGCTTTCATTACGATTCGACATAATTTGATTACGACGACTCTCATACTCCTCACGGGCCCTTTCATGCTCTTTGCTCTTCTCTTTGTCATCACCATAAACCCCTTCCAATGCATCATACATCTCCTGTGTGATACTTGAATTAGGCCTGTTGGCAACATCGAATCCATTATCACTCAGTGTATCTACAATAGACTGGGTTGAAACGTTAAATTCCGATGCTACTTTAAAGAGCTTTTTCGGTTTTTGGTTGGTCATAAATAAGCTTTCGTCTGTTAATCAATAAAAATGTCAAATAATCGTATGTAAGGTACGATCAATCTTCTTCCTCCTCAAATTCATATGCGATGATATCGATAATTCTTTCCGCTTCTGCTTTATCGATTTTGCCCTCAGTTCTGCTGACAATTTCATCCTCATCCAGTTCCATCACAGCACGGGCACTGTCACACCCTATATCTCGCAAAATCTGAATCGTTTCTGCTCCAAAATCGACCACAAATTCAGAGATATCGATATCGTCCTCCTCCTCCACTTCGCGGAATACATCAATTTCACAGCCTACAAGTTTAGATGCGAGACGTATATTTACGCCCCCTTTACCGATCGCTTTTGAAACCTCATCGGCAGGCACCAGAACACTGGCTCTCCTTCCATCCTCACTCATCTCCACTTTCATTACCTTTGAAGGCTGGAGCGCACGTTTGATAAACTCAACTTTATCATCGCTGAAATTAATTACATCAATATTCTCATTTTGCAGCTCTCTCACGACAGCATGAATACGAATTCCTTTCATACCAACACAGGCACCAACAGGATCAACACGTTCATCATGTGAAACAACAGCAACCTTGGATCTGTCACCGGGCTCACGTGCAATTCTTCTTAATTCAATGATTCCGTCAAAAACTTCCGGTATTTCATTTTCAAACAACCTTTCCAGAAATAGTTCAGATGTTCTGGATATCACAACAGTCGGGTTACCGCCATGTCTGCGAACCTCCACAACAACCGCGCGAATGGTATCACCTTTACGGTATCGATCTTTGTAGATCTGCTCGCTCTTTGGAAGCAACAGCTCAACACCGTTGTGGTTCACCAGGATATCTTTATTGTTTCTAACCTGATATACATCACCTAGTACAATTTCACCCACACGATCTGTGTAATCCTCAAAAATATTATCTTTCTCAATTTCCCTGATTCTCTGAGCCAGTTGCTGCCGTGCCATCGTTACCGCACGACGGCCAAAATCTGTAATCGAAATTTCCTGTGCATACTCATCATATAACTCCAGGTCCGGATCGTGCTTCAGAGCTTCAGTCAAAGATATTTCAGTGACAGGATCGGTGATCTCATCATCCGGCACTACTTCACGGATGTGAAGAATTTGAATCTCACCTCTGTCTGCATTTAAAATCACTTCAAACGCTTCATCTGATTCATATTTTTTCCGAATCATTGTACGAAATACATCTTCCAGTATTGAAAGCAGAAGATCTTTATCTATACCTTTGTCCTTTGCTATTTCAGCAAATGATTGAATAATCAGTTTTGAGATATCTTGTTGCATCAGATCGTTCCCGGTTTTATTGATTGAAAACTAAATTTTTGGAATAATTTTGGCTTCTGCGATTGAATCGAAAACTACATCCATCCGTTCTCCATTCTCCTGTAGCATAACGATAAAATCATCCGAAACTTTTTCTATTACTCCTTCAACGCTCAGATATTCATCTTCGCGTTTAACCTTAACTTTTGCTGTTCTCCCAACATTTTTGGGATATTGCCTCTTATCACTCAGTGGCCGGGATAATCCCGGAGATGATACATTTAGCCTGTAACTTCCTTTTAATTGATCACTTTCTTCCAGTTTCAAGCCTAATTCTCTGCTGATTTCAGAACATTTTTTCAGATCCACACCACCTTTCTCCGCATCTACAAGAACCCATACCTCAAGCGTCTTTTGATGCTTCAATTCCACATCAACAAGAAACATATCCCTTTGTTCTACAATGGGTTCCGACAATGATTTAATATGATCTACTGTATCTGAATTCATCACTGATATTGGATATAAGTACAAAAAAAAGTGAGAACCTCCCGGCGCTCACTTTCAAGAAAACAAAGATAACTTAATATGTCGAAAAATACAACTGCGACAGCTTCAATCCCTGATCATTGCAAGCCTATTTGAGCCCTCAGGAACGGTTCACATTCGCTATAACTTTATTCATTTAACTTTATTCGATAAGGATTATATTTAACCCGGCTTCTGCTTTAAAACCCATAAATCACTGTTCAATCCCTAAATTTCAACGATTGTGAGACTAATTATATTTGTTACTATCCTTTTTATCACAGCCTGCAGTGGCTCAGACAGGCCTGAATCAGTGTCGGAACAACCGCAAAGGCAACTGAATTTCACCTCTGAGGTGCACTTTTTGAGCCACGACGGATCACGGACCGTTTCAACTGTTCAGGTAGCCGTTGCAGACGATGACAACTCAAGAAGCGAGGGTTTGATGAATGTTCATCATTTGCCTGCTGATTCGGGAATGCTCTTTATTTTTGAAGGGAATGAACCTCGCAGCTTCTGGATGGCGAATACTCCCCTCTCCCTGGATATTATTTATGCTAACTCTGATTTTGAAATCGTACGAATTCACAGAAATACACAACCCTTTTCCCATGAACAAATACGCTCTGAGGTACCTGCAAAATATGTGGTGGAAGTGAACGCCGGATATGCAATGCGGCACGATATAACCGAGGGAATGAAAATTTCATTTTCCGATGATTCTGCAAACCCGGATTCATAATAACTGCAAACGACCACCGGTTTCCGGCAATTTACACTATCCGGAAATCGCTTCACCGAAAAATTGTCGCGCCTTTATTATGAGCTCTTCCATTGAACCGTTATTGTAAATGATGTGATCAGCCATTTCCGTAAGATTCTCAAAGTCAGGTTGTTTGGCAGCCCTCGCTTCAACCTCTGAATAGCTTGCCTGATCTCTCTCTTTTACCCTGTTGATCCGCTCTGTTTTATCTGCCAGAATCAGGACTATAACCGGAATCGATTCCGGCCGGCCATCATTCAGCATAAGCGCAGCCTCTTTCACAACCATGGGCGACCCTTGCTCAGAAGTAACCTTGCAAAATTTTTCAAAATCTCTTCCAACTGCGGGATGAACCAGGCGATTGAGCTCTTCAACACGGTCGTGCTCAAACGCTTCCCTTATCAAATGGCTTTTATTTAGTGATCCATCCGGGTGATAGGTCTCTTCCCCGAAAGCATGCCTGAGGTTATCCGCCAGCTCCCGATCTTGTACCATCAGCATCTTTGCTTTCTCATCAGCGAAGTAGACACTCGCCCCCAATCTCTCAAGCTCTCTGCAGAAAGTTGTTTTACCGGAGCCGATTCCGCCTGTCACACCAATGATGCGCATTATTTTTCTACAGTGGCATTTTGCAGCAGGAACGCTTTCATGAATGGAGTCAGATCTCCATCCATCACACCCTGCACATCTGCCGTTTCATGTTCTGTGCGGTGGTCTTTCACCATATTATAGGGATGAAAAACATAAGAGCGAATCTGTGACCCCCACTCATTGCTCCCTTTAGAGTCTTCAAGAAGCTGTTTTTCCCTCTCCTTGATCCCCTTTTCCAACTCATAGATCTTGGACTTAAGCATCACCATCGCTTTTTCACGGTTCTTGAGCTGTGATCGCTCCTGCTGGCACTCTGCAACAACCCTCTGCTCATTGCCATCACTCAGCTTACCGCTCCAAATCAGCCGCACACCTGTCTCTACCTTGTTCACGTTCTGTCCGCCGGCACCACTGGCATGAAATCTCTGCAGTTCCACATCCGAATCGTTGATATTTACATCGATCGTATCATCAATGACCGGAGAGATGAAAACAGAGCAGAATGATGTGTGTCTTCGTGAGTTGCTGTCGAAAGGTGAGATTCGAACCAGCCTGTGTACACCACTTTCCGACTTCAGATAGCCGTAGGCGTTGTGCCCGCTCACTTCAACGGTTGCACTTTTTAGCCCGGCCACTTCTCCATCCTGATACTCTGCGACAGAGACCTTATATCCCTGCTGATCTGCCCACTTATTATACATTCTGAAAAGCATCACACCCCAATCCTGACTCTCTGTACCTCCGGCACCCGGATTGAATGTAATGATGGCATCTCTGTGATCATCCGGATCACTGAGCATATTCTGCAGTTCAAGATCTTGCAGAAGTTCTCTGAATCGGGCAACTTCAGCTTCAATCTCAGCTTCTACATCTTCGCCCTCTTCCTCAAACTGTATGTAGACTAAAATACTGTTTCTAAGCTCATCGAGTTCATCCCATTTTTCGATGATCTCTTTTTCACTTCCCAGCTCACGCATCAGAGATTGAGCACGATCCGGATCATTCCATAAATCCGGATCTTGTGTCAGATCCTGAAGCTCAATGATTTTTACCTTTTTTCTATCGTAGTCAAAGATACCCCCTGAGCGCATCCAGCCTCTCAAAGAGTTTGTTCAGTTTATCTGTTTGAATTGTGCTCATCTAATCAATTATTACTGCGTAATTATTTCTTCAGGAGTTTAGCAATTGCCAGGCCAATGATCAACCCTCCAGCCAAAGCAATACCCACTCCGGTTTCGGGATTCTTTTTCACATACTTTTTGGCATTGTCATACTCATTGCGAAGATCCAGTTGCATCTTCTCACCTTCACTTCGAAGTTTTTCAATCAAATCACTGTAAGCAACTTTCAGTTCTTCTTTCTCCTTCATCAGTGTATCTTTTATCTGCTTCTCTTTTTCTTTAAAATCCATCTCATTTCCTCTTTTTGAATGGTTAACGTTTTCAGGTTTATGGCGTTAAGCCTTTTTCCTCTTCTCTATACTGTAACTCATATAATTTATGATAAATTCCATCCTTTTTGTCAACAAGCTCTTCATGTGAACCTGTCTCCCTTATCATACCTTTATGCATTACCAGTATTTTGTCTGCACCCTGGATCGTCGATAGTCTGTGTGCAATCACGATAGAAGTTCTCCCCTCCATCATCCGATTACACGCTCTTGAAACAAGCTCTTCTGTTTCTGAGTCCACACTTGAGGTTGCTTCATCCAAAATTAAGATTTTCGGATCATACACCATGGCTCTCACAAAACAGATCAATTGCCTCTGCCCCATCGAGAGGGATGCACCTCTTTCACGTAAAATAAAATCATATGTTCCCGGCAATTTCTTAATAAAGGTATGAGCCTCTACCTCTTTTGCGGCCTGAATCACCTGCTCCCTCGTGATATCTTTATTCCCCAGAGTGATATTTTCCAGAACAGAGCCTGAAAAAAGTGCATTATCCTGCAAGACCAACCCAAAATTCGATCGAAGCTGATGAAGAGACATCTCTTTTATATCGACTCCATCCAGATAGATAGTTCCCTCCTCAATATCATAGAAACGCAGAAGAAGGTTAATCAGTGTCGTTTTTCCTGAGCCGGTTGCGCCAACGATAGCAAGAAGTTCACCGGGTTCTGTTTGAAATGAGACGTTGTTGAGGATTATCTCCTGATCTCTATTGTATCGAAATGATACATTAGAAAATTCAATGCTGCCTTCTGACTTTTCGAATTGAACCGGTTTTTTAATCTCTTTCACCTCGTTGGATGTATCCAGTACATCAAAAATCCGTTCTGAGGAAGCCAGTGCTGCTTGCAACGTGTTATATTTTTCTGATAATCCCCGTATCGGATTGAAAAACTGCCTCACATATTGAATAAACGCAAGTAACACACCAAATGAAACCTGATCCATCAATGCACGGGCTCCACCGTACCAAACTACAAGCGCCATCGCCAGCGAAGCCAGAACCTCTACAATGGGCCAAAAAATTGAGAAATAAAAGATCGTTCGTACATGTGCATCTTTGTGCTCATTGTTGATAGACCTGAATCTCTCTTTCTCTTTTTTCTCGCGGTTAAAAAGCTGTACAATGGAGATTCCATTGATATGTTCCTGCACGAATGAGTTCAGCCGGGCTATCTGATCTCTCACATCCAGAAATGCCACACGCACTTTCCCCTTGAACCAAAAGGTTGAATAGAAGAGTATCGGCAAAACCAATATGGAGACAATCGTCAGCTCCCAACTCATAACCAGCATAAAGTAGAGAATGAAAAAGATCCTGAATAGGTCACCGATCATATTGACGATACCGTCAGACAGCAGTTCACTCAATGCCTCAATATCACTTGTAGTCCGTGTTATGAGCCTCCCGATTGGATTTTTATCAAAAAACTGAACATGCAGAGACTGAATTTTCTCAAATACAGCATTCCGAAGGCTATAGAGCACTCCCTGACCAAACCAACGAGTGATGTAGGTGTTCAGTACCAGTATGATAAATTCCCCGAGCAGTGCCAGGACTAGCAGAAATACAATCCATAGTAAACCCTCGATATCGCCAAATGCGATATGGTCATCAACCGCTACCTGTGTCAGTTTTGGTCTTACAGTTCCAAGAAATGCTGCTGAAAGGGTAAGAAAAATGGCGAACAGTGCCCACCATTTATAGGGCTTAAAAAAGTGATAAAGCCGTCGAATCAAAACTGAATCGACGGCTTCTGATCTGTTTTCTTTACTCAATACTTTCTCTTTTCTTCTGCCTGAACATCAACAATCGGATCAGAATCGATCGAAATTATCGAAAGGAGTTCTTGGAGTGATATGTTTCGGAGGCCTTGACGAGCGATGATCAGAGTCATCACTTCGCTGTCGGTCCGGTTTTCTGCTTCTTCTGGAGCCATCATAATCATCTCGCCCGCGGCTTTTGCTGCGATCCGTCTGTGGCCTTCGTTTTCTGAATTTTTTACTGCTATCTCTTCCACGGCTTTTATCATACGGCTTTTTACCGCCTGAACTTTTAGAATCTTTCTTCTCATCAATCTCTTTGATATATACCTTCTGCTTCACAATCCCTTTCTCCTGCGCAGGATTGGTATAGATCGGCCGGAGCTCTGTGGCGAGCCATGCAGGAAAGAACTTCTCCCTGGCTTCACGAAGCAATACGAACGGATTGGTGTAGCGGGCAGAAAAATGCCCTATAACCAACAGTTTTGTCTGAGCTTCATTCGCCACCCTCGCCGCATCAGAAGTTGTGGAATGACCCGTTTCAGCAGCTTTGTCCGCAAGAGTTTCACTAAAAGTGGCCTCATGATAGAGAATGTTGGTATTCATCGCCAATTTAACTGCATTCGGACAATATTTTGTATCCGTGATATATGCAAAACTGTCACCGGGCCTTGGGTGGCCAACAATATCATACGATTTGATCACAGATCCATCTTCAAGTTCTACATCTTCACCCGCTTTCAACGCTTTAAACTGCTCATCTTCAGTAATACCCAATTTCTCCGCCTTTGGGGCATCTACTTTACCGGGCTTGTCCTTCTCCTGAAAACGATATCCGACACAAAAAGATGAGTGGTTCAGCGGCCTTGCTTCTACATAAAAATCTTCATGATCCACAACAACCTGAGACTCAAATCCCTCTTCAACTTCCGCAAAATTAATCTCAAAGCTCAGATCAATATTGGCGAACTTAAAGTTCCATTCCACATACTCTTTGATACCTTTTGGACCGATGATATTCATTGGACGGTCTCGTCTCTGCAGCTGCAGAGTTGATAAAAGCCCGATTAATCCGGAATAGTGATCTACATCAAAATGGCTGATGAATATATTTTCAATTTTTGACCTCTTTAATCCGGCTTGAAGCATACGCATCTGAGCGTTTTCACCGCAATCAAAAAGATGTACATCCCCCTCTCTCCAAAGTGCAACAGATGGCAGATGCCTTACCGCTGTTGGGGTCGCTGAAGCAACTCCTAATGGAACTATAATCATTTTTTCTCCCGTATATTTATGGGTTATGCCGTTCAAACAGTAACCCGGTTATCATTGAATTCGTTATATGTCTTCCAGTTCTTGTTCAATCATCTGTTTTTGAACCATATTGTAGTAACGCCCTTTCTTCTCAATTAATTCTGAATGCGTTCCAATCTCTGCAATCCCTCCATCGTAAATATAAATAATTTTATCTGCGTTTTTAATAGTAGATATTCGATGTGAAATCATAATGGTTGTAATACCTGATAATTTATTCTTCAAATGCGTCAATATCGCATCTTCCGTTTTTGTATCAACTGCACTTAAAGAGTCATCAAATATGACAATTTTGGGGTTTTTTATAATCGCTCTTGCAATGGCAGTTCTCTGTTTTTGTCCACCGGATAACGTGATACCCCTTTCACCTACAAGTGTCTCAAATTTTTTCTCAAAATCCAAAATATTCTCTAACACCTGCGCATTGTCTGCCGCTAATTTTATCTGATCCATACTTGCGTCATCTACGCCGAATGCGATATTCTCTTTTACAGTTGTGGAAAAGAGGAATGTTTCCTGAGGAACATAACCAATTGACCTTCTCAGATGCATTAATGACCACTCTTTCAATCCTCTTCCATCAATCTCTATCTCCCCTTCTATCGGATCAAACAGACGGGGTATCAGGTTGACCAGCGTAGTTTTTCCGGATCCTGTTCTTCCAACAATTGCAACACTGCTTCCTGCATCGATGGTTAGCCGTATATTTTTCAGCGCATACTCTTCGGATCCCGGATATTTAAATGAAACATCTTTGAACTCAATTTTCCCTTTGATCTCTTCAGTAAAACCGGCTTCTTTTTCATCATCCATGATCTCTATGGGTTCAGCAAGAACCTGGTCGATCCGATGCCAGGATGCAAGTGATTTTTGAAGTGTATTCACGGTATAACCAAGTGAGGCAACCGGCCAGGTGAGATAGGCTACATAAATTACAAATTCAGCGATATTTCCGATGGTGATCAGGCCATCCATAACCATCAGCCCCCCTTTCCAGACAACAATTACGACAGATACACCAATCAACAGGTTTAACGTCGGGTGAAAAAGTGATTCTACCAGATCCAGTTTTAACTTCTTGCGTCTATATTTATCACTCTCATTGTTAAATCGTTCTTGCTCATATTCGGTACGGTTAAAAGCTTTAATCAGCCGTATACTGCTGAATGTCTCTTGTGCTTTCCCGGCCAGGCTTGAGTACTGTTCCTGTATAATCAACTGATATTTGTTGATAAAACCGCTAACCCAATAGGCAAAAGCAGAAAGGAACGGTAATGGTAAAAGCGCCCACATAGTCAGTTCCGAGTTTACATAGATCATCATCGTAATGATAAAACCGGCTCGGGTGATGGTATTGACCGTATACATCAAAACAGGGCCAAAATATTCCCTTACCCTTGCTACATCCTCTGTTGCCCTCACATAGATCTCACCCGCTTTGTTGGATGCAAAATAGCGCTGCGGCAATAGCAGAAGCTTATCCATAATTGTATTCCTGATATCATATTCTACCTTTCTCGAAGAGACAATCAGAGTCTGCCTGGTAGCAAACAAGAGTAATCCATACATAATAACCGTACCAATCAGTAGCAGTGAATTGTAAGCCAGTATGGAACCTGCTTCGCTTGAAAAGAGAATAGTTGTCAAAGAGTCGAATGAAGCATCAGTGCTTTCTCCTAATGCTTCTACTTGATCCATGGTACGCCTGATTAAAACCGGTATCCAGATCAGGAAAAAATTGGACGCAGTAAGAAACAGGACACCAAGTAAGATGGTCCCTTTGTAGTTTCTTAAGTAACGGTTTAATTTTTTTATTGCGTCCAAAATTTCTTCAGTTCATAGTTCTACATTGCAATGCAATGAGAACAGAGATTCTCAATGAAGCATTCAATTTCCAAGGAAATATTGTGTCTGTGGCAGATCGTTATTTGATAACCGATATTTATATCAGAAATTTTATCAATTTTTTGAGGAAAAAATAAGATGATGATTTCCTTTTTAGTATTCCTCTATCCACTTTTTTGCCAGTTCATAGCCGGACAGGTACGCATCTTCAACACTATCTCCGTTAAAATAATCACCGATCAGGGCCAATGGTCCATCTTTATCTTCCATTTCAAAGAAAGGCCTTTTTAAATAGGTTCGCGGACTGCTGTATCTCCAGAAGTGAAGCTGATGCCAATCAGGCACAGAGACCCATCCGCCGGCTATTTCTGCAAAATCTGAAAGCATCTCCCTCACGATCACCTCTTCATCACCCTTTTGGTGACGTAGAGTAAATGATTCACTGGCATGGAGTACAAATGAAGTCTCCTGCTCATTTTTCCTTTTTGTTTTTTCGTTTGATATAAAATCGAGATTGCTGTTTTTGCACTTAACTCCTTGCCAGGCAGGAGCCGGTTTATCACCATATCCTACCATTAACGAATAGGAAGGCCTGTAATGGATCTCATCGATCACACGAACCAGCTTCAGGGCGTTGATTTCATCAATAGTGCTGTTCAGAATGCCGTAAGCCTGTGGAGCGGGGAGCGCAATGATCACCGCATCCGCCAGAAATGTACTGCTGGATGTTATATTGATGACCCACGGTTTCTTTTGAGACCTGTTTTTCCCAAAATAGGTCAAGCCGCCAACTTTTGTGTTCAATTTTACATCCATATACCTGCTCAGATACTTGCCGACGCTGTTCATGCCTTTAACAGCCGTATACGTTGATGTGGAGGATGGATTCGGATCCTGTTTTATCAATATATCTCCATCATACATAGAGATGGAATCTCCCCACCGCTGAATTAAACCCTTCTCCCGCAGTTCAGAGACAAATTTATTGAACTCTAAGCTCTTTGCACTGAACATAGGAATGCCATGATCCATTTTTGATTCTGAACCTGTTCCGGCATAACGTGTTGCCATTCTTCCTCCAAAACCACTGCTCTTCTCAAAAACAGTCACTTCATGACCTGCTTTCGCTAAAAATTTTCCTGCAGTCAGTCCGGATATGCCTGCCCCGATGATCCCAATAACCATAAATCGTTACTTATCTTTTTATTAAAAAATGGTATTTCTTGACGTTCTGAATTTAATGAACTATTCGTTCTTCTTCCTCTATTATTTTCCTGCTCTACACAAAAGGCCGTATAAGTGGATTTTTTCACCACTCAACTTGCGGAACAAAACTCAAACCTTATAAATAGTGACACGCGGCTCAGCCGCCTCTTTTTTGAGCAGCGCCGGCCAGTATGCAACTATCTCACTCGCTTTTGGCCTGCCACCGGCAAAACCTGTTACACCGGATGGCCCGGTTAATATCAGAGGTGCGATCTCTTGGCCGAATCGATCTAAATCCTCTTTGGAGTCACCGATAACAGAAATCCTTAACTGAACTTCGTTCAACTCAGATTGGTCGGCCTCTTTCACGGAAGGGTCTTCATTACAGGCATTTAATCCAACAAATTCGATGTTACTCTCACGGAATTTTATACCCAGTGCTTCAGCTCTTTTCAACAAAATCTCACCACCTTTTTTGGCTTTCTTCAATGCATCCGGCCAGGAGTAAACCAGAGTTGATGAAAGTTTGTATCCATCAATATAGCTGGCAGAGATTTTATAGGTGGGTGTATCCGGCCTTCCTTCGATCCCCCAGACCTTCACCCTGTTTGGACCATCCTGCTTGATTTGAATAGTTGTAAAATCAGCTATACAGTCGGGTGTGATATATTCTGCAGGATTGCCTATCTCATAAAGCAGCTGCTCTTTTACCGTCATTTCGTTGATCAAACCACCGGTTCCTTCATGTTTTGTTACATAAAATGTACCATCCTGATATGCCTCAATAATGGGGAAACCGATATCTTCAATGTTCTCCACATCTTCCCAATCGGTAAAATTACCCCCGCTCACCTGCCCGCCACACTCAATAATATGGCCGGCTATCGTACCGGCTGACATAAGATCAAAATTTTCAAAATCCCACTCAAATTCATAAACCATGGGTGCCAGTGTTAATCCGGTATCGGTAACACGGCCGGTGATGATGATGTCTGCTCCTTTTCTGAGTGCCTCTACAATAGCCTTGCAGCCAAAATAGACATTTGCACTTAGAAGCTGATCTTTAACAGTATCGATTGGCTCACCACTCTCCATATTGTTGAGTGTATGGCCGCTCTCAATGAGATGATCCAGATCTGACAAGAGATCATCGCCATCAACCACTGCCACATTCAATCCAGAGATGCCGGCATCCGCTGCTTTTTGTACAATGGCATCTTTGCAGGCAACAGGATTTACACCACCCGCATTGGAAACAACTTTTATTCCTCGTTTTTTAATATCCGGAAGGATCTCTGCAACCACTTCCACGAAATCACGAGCGTATCCGAACTGCTCATTTCGCATTCTCTGCTTCTGCATGATTGACATCGTTACCTCTGCCAGATAATCCATAACCAGATAATCGATATCGCCTCTTTTTACCTGATCAATCGGTGCTTTCGGCAAATCTCCCCAGAAACCCTGTCCTGATGCAATTCTGATAATCTCTTTCATGTAAACCTAATCCATTTAATAGCTTATAATTCTCCATAAATATCGTTAAATAAAGACAGAGATGCCTCTCTCAATTCTCAACTGAAATTGATGGTGTTCACCAAATTAAACTGACTTAATTCTCAACTGAAACTGATGTTTTAATAAAAAAAGCCTGCCCGGTTACAAAAACCTGACAGGCCCGAAAATATAATCCTCTACGTCAGTTCAGCCTGCCCCGATCCCTCGGGGAGCGCAGTATATTAAACTCGTCAGTTCAAAAACTGATCAAAGGTGAAAGAGACATAATAGATTGCTCCAAGATTTGGGCCGCCATAATTCAACACATGTCTTTCATTGGTTACATTGGACCCACCAACCTTCATAATGGTTTTC
>SKZL01000127.1 GCA_007127395.1 Balneolaceae bacterium | reverse complement strand
TTGAAACTGCTTCATATGAGTCGGTCAATTCCATTTTTTTCTGGAAAACATTCAGGCCGATTCCAATCAGTACCCGGTCAGGTTTATTTCCAATAAATGTGGCTTCCGTTAAGAGCCCTCCCACTTTCTTTTCATGGATAAAGAGATCGTTTGGCCACTTAATTCTTACCTTTTGTGAAGTATAAGATTGTACTATCTCTGCAATTGCATAAGCGCATGCAAGAGTTAACAGTGAATAACTTTCAGTTACCGATGGGCACAATGCCACCGTAAAGGTGAGATTCTCATTTCGATTTGATACCCACTTCTTTTCATACTGTCCTCTTCCGGAAGTCTGGTAATCTGTCAAAAGAACCGTTCCGGATCGCAGCTGATCAGATGGTATTTTTTTTAATACAAGATTAGTAGAATCTACCTCTTTCTTATAAATAAACTCTCTTCCGATCCATCTTGTCTGAAGATTTTTATTGAAAAGATCCGGATCGAAAGGTTCATTCATAGATCTATTTACCTACTTCCAGCACGCTATCCTCTGTACCGAAAATATTGTCTACATAGGTATCGGCATTATCATCATTTTCCCATCTTTCCTGATCTATCAGATACTTAAATCTGTATGTAGTTTCAGGTTTGAGCCTCAATGTGGTTTCCCAACGGCCATCTTTCAGTTCCATGCTATTGGCGTCTTCATCCCAGTCATTAAAGTCACCAACCAGTTGAACATCTTTCTCAGCCCACTCCCCCGGAATTGAAAATGTAACTTTGCAAACTGTTCTTTTGGGTGTAAATACTTTTGTCAACATTTTATATACGTTTTGTTTGTTAAATTTGATAACTAAAGATACCTAATTTATTTACGATATTAAATGAAATTAATGATTTTAATAACTATTTAAACATTTTAAAATAAGATTTATTAGTACAAAAGAGCCCTTAACTAAAATTATTTAATGTTGGTAGCGGTTTCTGTCTAAGCAATAAAAGTTTCTATTAAATAATGTAAAGAAAATAATTAATCCTGTTCAGGGTTCAATTTCAAAACTTTTTCCATTTTTGTAATAGTTTATCCCTTTTTCGGGCATCAGGCTCACCCCAAAATTGATCTGCCAACTCCTGAAATTCTTTCAAACTGTGATTGCAAAGCACTGCTTTCACATAAGGTATCGCTCCCGCATTCATACTCAGGTCAGAGATTCCCAGCCCCATCAACAGAGCAGCCGCCTCCGGTTTAGAGGCCAATTCACCGCATACAGATAGAGGAATATTATTTCTGTCAGCGGCCTCTTTCGTCATTTTAATCATCTTCCATACAGCCGGATGAAAACTGTCAAACAAGCCGGATATTTTTTCATTGCCCCGGTCTACTGCAAGTGTATATTGAGTGAGATCATTTGTACCTATGCTAAAAAAATCTGTCTGCTCGGCGGCACGATCGGCGATCAAAGCGATACCGGGGACCTCTACCATGATTCCCACTTCTATCGATTCGTCATACTCTATACCCTCACCCTTTAGTTTTTCCTTCACTTCTTCACAGATCCGGTTAACCTCTATGATCTCCTCTATTTTGGTCACCATCGGTATCAAAATTTTTAACCGGTTTTTGTAATCCTGAGACACCCTGTATATCGCTTCCAGCTGTTTTCGAAGTAAAAGCTCTTCATCGAGTAACATTCTGATTCCGCGCCATCCCAGAAATGGATTGGCCTCTTCATCCGCATCATCCAGCAGCTTATCCCCCCCGGCGTCAAAGAGGCGAATAACTACAGACTCCTCTCCCACCGCTTTCATTACGTTTGAGTAAAAATCTACCTGAGCATCGATATCGAACTCTTCAGCCTCAAAAAGTAGTGTTTCGGTCCTCAGCAGGCCGACTCCTTTTGCCCCATACTCATACAATCGGGGCAACTCCTCCAAAAACTCTACATTTGCACGTAATGAAAATTGTGAGCCGCATGTTGTCTGATTGGGTTTATGTGCCCATTTTAATGCTCTTTCAAGATTCTGTGCATCTTTCTCCTTGATCTCACTGTATCTTTTGTCATCCTCTTCCGTTGGGTTTAGAATCACATCGCCATGTAATCCATCCACAATAGCAATCTGCCCATTTTTAATCTGATACCTTTTCCAATGAACATTTATGACACATGGAATCCCTAAAGATTGAGACAATATAACCGCGTGGGATGTAGCACCTCCCCTCTCCATCACTATACCGGCTACATTAATACGACTGATTTTAACCATGGTTGCCGGTGGGATATCTGTAGCAAACACAATCTCACCTTCTTTCAGATCCAGGCTCTTTTTTTTATCAGATACGGCATTCACCAACTCATCCCTGATCGATACAACATCAATGGCCCGCTCTTTTGCCCAATCTACATCGGATGATTCAAGTAGTTGGATATAATCATTATAGGTAGTGAAAATGGCGTACTCTGTCTTCAGGAGTTCATTTTTCACTTTATGCCTGACCGTCTTGTTCACCTCCGGATCTTGCAGCGTCTGTATCTGTGCTTCAAGTATGTCCTGCGCCTCTTGTGTTTGAGCATGATTTTTTAACTCATTATACTCCTGGATCAATAACTCACAGGCACTCTTGAACTTCACAAGATTATTATCAACTTCCGACTCTTTGATTTTTTCCGGCCTTACAGATGAGCTTTGATACTCCAAAAGATGGACCGGGCCTATTCCTACTCCTTTTGAAACAGGTTTTCCTAAAAATTTTATAGAATTTTGCCTGTTTTTCATTTAGTTGACATCCAGAAATTTATTTTCAAAAAGCTGAACAATTCTCTCCAGAGCTTCTTCCTCATCAGGCCCATCAAAGATGACTTCCATTTCAGCCCCACATTCAGCAGCCAATGTCATAACCCCAAGAATACTCTTTCCGTTAACATTGTAGCCATACATCTTGATGGAAAATTCTGATTTATACCCTGATGCAACCTTCACCAAAACAGATGCAGGCCTTGCATGCAATCCGCTCTCATTCTTTACTGTTACTTTTTTTGAAACCATGACGAAAATTCAATGATTCAGATCTCGTGACACTATCCCGCCATGTCAATCGAAATCGAACCTGATCATTGACAAAAGCATATACGTGTATCACCACTTGCTTATAGTGTTGAAAATAGTAAAAATCAGAGTAGCATTGCAGTATTATCAGAAGATTCTGAACATCACGCTATTCACAATAGAAATGAAAACACTGAATAGCACTGCCCACCAAAAACCTTTCACGGAGAATCCATCCACTATTTTGTCAATAATCAGCAGAATCCATGCATTGATGACCAGTATAAACAGGCCTAATGTGATAATCGTCAAAGGAAGAGTTAGCAGTACGATCACAGGTTTGATAAACATATTGATCAGTGCCAAAAGAAGTGCCACGCCTAAAGCTGTCCAGTAGTTTTTTACTTTAACGCCATCCAGAAGATATGCTCCCAAAAAAATGACTATGCTATTTATCAGTAGTATTTTTAACATATCGGTTCGATTAATTATGGTTTCTGAATCATACGAAGAGTAAGAAATAAAGTTATTACCATGAAATGGAAACATATCCACTCCTTTGACAACCTCTCACCTGAGGATGTCTACAATTTCCTGAAATTAAGACAAGACATCTTCATCATTGAACAGGATTGTATCTATGATGATATTGATTCGCTGGATTTTGAGTCAGAACATCTGATGCTCTATGACAACTCAATACTTGCAGCATACTCCAGAATCGTGCCGGCCGGTAAGAAATTTGATCACCCTTCGATAGGAAGAATCGCCGTGGCAATGAACTACAGAAATAAAGGGTTGGGCAGGAAACTGGTAGAAAAATCGATTGAATTACTTCGTGAGGCTGATCACGAGGCCATAATAATTGAGGCTCAGGTATATCTGCAAAGATTTTATGAATCGGCAGGCTTTATAAAAATCAGTGACCCCTATGAACTGGATGGCATAGTCCATATCAAAATGAGGCTGAATCTGTGAAGAAAAGCGTCTAATTCAGAATCATCAACCGGTGAATGCCACTATGATGATCACAACTACTACGGCAATTTTAAAGATTAGTTTTTTCCAATTTCTCATAAGAAGTATGTCAGCAATTTTTTTCCGGAACCCTATAAGGCGTATTTACCATTTTTTTTAGATAAGATCAAGTTATCCACATTAATAATCTTTAATCTTTTTACTTATCGGACTCTTTTTTACTTCTTTAGAAAATATTTGACAAATATTTTTGATTTACTCTTAAATAAATTGATATCAATCGGGAAAAGTTATTCACAATTTTTGAGTTATTCACACTACTCGATCGTCTTCTTTGCAAGCCTTCTGGAGTTGCCAACCACATTAATCGAGCTTAGGGCCATAGCTGCTTCCGCAAGTACGGGGTGCATCCAGCCGACAACGGCAACCGGAATCATGATGACATTGTAGAAAAACGCCCAGAAAAGATTCTGGCGTATTTTTTTAAATGTCTCTCTGCTCAATCGCACAGCTTTTACTACTCCATCGGGGTGACCATCAACAAGAATAATCGACCCTGACTCTATTGCGATATCTGTTCCTGTCCCAATGGCAATACCAACATCAGCAACCGAGAGCGCCGGTGCATCATTGATACCATCACCGACCATGGCAACTACCTCACCCTCCTTTTGAAGTTGCTCAATTGCCTCCACCTTTTGATCCGGTTTTACCCCCGCATAGACGCGATCAATACCCAGAATATTCGCAATTTCTTCAGCAGGCTTTTGTTGGTCACCCGTTAGCATAACGGTTTTAAACTTCATTTTGTGAAGTGTATGGATCATCTGCTCTGCACCCTCTTTTATGGTATCTCTGATTCCCACAATAGAACGTATCGACTTGTCAATAGCGATGTAGATAACCGTTAGCCCCTGTTCCATTTTTTGATCTGAGATCTTCTGAAGCTTATCGCTCATATCAATTTCAAATCTATTCATCATTTCCAGGTTTCCGGCCAGAATTATTCTCCCTTCAACCTCCCCTTTTACACCCATACCCGTAAATGATTCGAAATCATTAACTTCTGGCAGACTTTTACCCTTCACATGATCAGTAATGGCACGGCTGATTGGATGTTCTGAGTGCTTTTCAACTGCAGCTGTCCAAATCTGTATTTGCTGATCATCACCATCCATCACCTCCCAATCAACCACCTGCGGCTCTCCTTTTGTCAATGTTCCTGTTTTATCAAAAACAAATGTTGTCACCTCCTGTAAACGCTGTATCGCTTCTTACCTTCGTATCATAATACC
>SKZL01000100.1 GCA_007127395.1 Balneolaceae bacterium | reverse complement strand
TATTTAGAGAGATACATCCGGATAAAACAGGTTTAATAATTTTTTGTAATCATTTTGAAACTCTGTTTAAAGCGATGCGTAATGAAAAACAACTGTCTGTTATCACACATTCAGGAATAACTGTTAACGACTACTGAGGAGAAAGTTATGGATTGGATTGCAATTGTTGCGGCTCTCATCATTATCGGCTTGCTGGGCGGTGTTCACGGATTGCTGCAAAAAATTCAAAAAACTCTCGATGAAATGCATCAAGAGTTGAAGTCACGTAATTGAATAGATACTCTATCTAATTTAAATCTTACCTAAAGAGGCTGATCATGGCATCAAAATTTATTAAAACCGTTCTTGCCTTGCTCACATTTATACTGACATTTATAAATGTGATTGAGGCTCAAAACAGAAGCAATGCGTACCGTGTGGACACTTTTACGCCAACCTCCGCACCGGCACTTGAATTGCGCACTTCCGGCGGTTCCCTTGAGGTGATTGGGCACGACGAGAATGAAATCGTCATTGAAACCTATGTCCGAAGAGGTTCCCGTTATCTTGATACATCAGATACCGATCTTTCTGATTTCGATCTGGAAATATACCAGGATGGGGATCTGGTCAGGGCTGAGGCTACCAGGGAAGGCTCCGGATTCTCAATTCTGAGGATGTCTCGCAACATCTCAATTTCATTCAGGGCTTATGTACCGGTTCATACAGAAGTGAACGGATCAACAAGCGGTGGCAGTGTTTCAGCCAGAAACCTGATGAATGATATCGATTTAAGAACAAGCGGCGGCAGTGTGAGTGTTGTAAATATTCATGGTAACGCAGTAGTTCGCACATCCGGTGGCGGTATCACCATTGAAGATTTTGCAGGGATGATTGAAGCCCGAACAAGCGGTGGTTCAATTTCAGTAGACGGACTGGAAGGCGTAGGTGACTTGCGAACATCCGGCGGCAGTATCAGGATGGACAATATTGCAGCAAAGCTTGATGCACGTACCAGCGGCGGGTCAATACGCGCCAATCTGTTGTCACTTTACGATGATGTGAACCTGCAGACCAGCGGTGGAAGTATTCGGATCGATCTCAATGGAGCTACAGATTTCGAGCTGAATCTGAGGGGCAATCGGGTGAATACACAGCTCAGAAATTTCAGCGGTGAGTTCGAAAATAATCGAATTGTTGGAAAAATAGGTGATGGAGGACCCCAGATTTCTGCCAGGACATCAGGCGGTTCTGTTTCTTTAAACTATTGATTTTAAATAAAATAATGTATATAAAGCCTGGCCGAAAAGCCGGGCTTTTTTTTTTGAAAGATATTGGACATACTTGTCTTTTTACTTTATCATTTCTTTTAGCTTATTTTAGCGCATTAATCAAAACCAAATGGGGGAAGAATGGAAAATAAAGATGCAGAACACGAAGCTGAGGATTTTCAGCCAAAAGGTGCCCTGGCATTTTTTATAGTTTTGATGGTGTTTTTCACGATAGTCTGGTTTACACTTTACTTTGAACTTTTAAGCAGAGGGTGATAAAATGGATAAATCGGAAAAAATAGCATTAATACTGAGCGGTGTGATGTTGGTGGTCTTTTTTATCGGGATCATGTATGCTGCAATTGCACAGGATATCGATGTGCCAACTTGTATCACGGATATGGAGCCGTTTGAAACAGATACGCTTTTTCAGACAGGCCCGGATACTTACGAGCTGCAGATGGTGGCCAGAATGTGGGCATTTCAGCCCTCTGTCGTTAGGCTGCCTGTAGGTTCAACCGTTGATCTGTATGTAACGTCACAGGATATCATGCATGGGTTTAAGATTGAACGGAGGAATGTTAATCTGATGGCTATTCCGGGTGCAATCAACTATATGAGGGTTACATTTGATGAGCCCGGTGAATATATGTTTGCGTGCCATGAATTTTGTGGTGCAGCACATCACACGATGGCCGGCCGGTTTATTATTGAGGCCGAACTGGATGAACCTGAAGTAGCGGAGGCCCTCTGATATGACAACAGATACATTCAGATTTACCAAATCGATTAAGAACCTGAATGCCGTACTGATCATCATCCCGATGGTGCTGCTCTTTATCGGCATCTATGGCGGTTTGATGCAGACGATGTTTAGGGCCGGTATTATTCAGAGCGACCCGTTTGTTGGCGGTGATTACTACAAAGGGCTCACGTTTCATGGAGTACTTAACGCGATCGTCTTTACCACCTTTTTTGCGGTGGCACTGGGCAATGCGCTTGTACCATATTCACTCAGAAAGCATCTGAACAGCAAAATTGCCTGGACATCTGGTATTTTGATGCTGGTGGGTTCGGTAATGGCGGCAATCGTAATATTGATCGGTGAAGCCACCGTTCTTTACACTTTCTACCCGCCATTGAAGGCTCATCCACTCTTTTATATCGGCCTGACACTTCTGGTCGTGGGATCTTGGGTAGCTTTCTTTAACTGGGTTCCGATGTACCTGCAGTGGCGTAAAGAGAATGAAGGGAAGAAGACACCCATGGCGGTTGTTGGAATGTTTACCACCTTTATCATCTGGTTCATCGCTACACTCGCTGTAGCTGTTGAGATCCTTTTTATGCTTCTGCCTTGGTCTTTGGGGTTGGTTGATGAAGTGAATGTGATGCTGGCACGAACCCTCTTCTGGTTCTTTGGTCACCCGCTGGTCTATTTCTGGCTGTTGCCGGCTTATGTGATGTATTATGTCTTTATGCCGAAACTGGCAGGCGGCAAGCTCTATTCGGATATGGCAGGACGCCTGGTCTTTATGCTCTTTATCCTGTTCTCCATACCTGTAGGGACACATCACCAGTATATGGATCCTGCAATCGGTTCACAGTGGAAACTGTTGCATGGTGTCTTTACGTTTGCGGTTGCACTGCCAAGTTTGATCACCGCATTCACCCTGGCTGCTTCTCTGGAGTATGCGGGGAAAAAGAACGGAGGGAAAGGCCTGTTCGGCTGGATGTGGAAACTACCCTATTTCGATAAAGAGAAGTGGTTTTTTGCCTATTTAATCCTGGGTTTGATCATCTTTATTTTTGGAGGGATCGGTGGTATCATCAACGCTTCCTATCAAATGAATACGGTGGTTCATAACACTGCATGGGTACCGGGGCACTTTCACTTGACTGTTGCCGGGCCGGTTCTGCTCGCATTTTTGGGAGGCAGCTTATACCTGGTCGGACAGTTTATGCATAAAAAGATACGCTTAAAAGGATGGGCACTTATATCGCCATATATCTATACGATCGGACTCTTTATTATGTCGTACGGACTTAAATTTGGCGGACTGTTAGGTATGCCGAGAAGAACCAATACCGGCGCATCTTATGCCAATCCGGATAGTGTACTTTATCAGCCCGACTGGATTTTCTACATCGATATCAGTGTAGTAGGTGGTGTGATCATGTTTATAGGGATTGTCGTCTATCTGGTATCTTTCTTCGGAACGGTCTTCTCGAAAGGCGAATCGACGGAGGAAGGTTCTTTTGTGACATTCCCAATATCGGAAGCATATCATGATGAACCGGCAACATGGCTCAGAAACTTCAAGCCATATATAATCATTGCGGTCATCTTAATCGTGCTTTCATATACTCCTGTTATCATTGATGTGCTACAGGCTACCTATGGTGGTTCACCGCCATATTCACCAAATAGCCCTGTTCCGCTTCGATAATGATGTAAATGAGTTGAGACATAATGCTGACTGAGAAGGCTCAAGTGTATAAATCTTACCGAAAATTATTGATCTTCATCTGGGTGCTGTTAATGACAGTACCCGGGTGTGATCGATTATCGGTTAAGGATACACTGGAAGGTGAAGAGTATCACCTGATCAATCAATTTCATGAGCAGATATCTTTTCCAGCCGCAGTTCAGGGGAAAGTGGTATTGATCGGCTATGTCTATACTCACTGTCCGGATATCTGCCCGATCATCACATTTAATATGAGGGATATCCAGCAGGAGTTTGCGGATCGTGACGATTTCATGCTGATCAGCATCTCATTTGATCCACAACGCGATACACCGGATGTCTTGAGTGAATATGCATCCAACTACAGACTGGATCAGGACAACTGGTATCTACTGACGGGTGAACCTCAAAATGTGGAAGCCATACTAGAGAGGTTAAGAATCGGAACACTAAAATCACCAACCAGATTTACGGAGTCCGGAACACCGGTCTATTTTATCGATCATACAGATCGCGTTACACTGATTGATGAAAAAGGACAGATCAGAAGAAATTATCCCGGAAGTGAACTGGATAAGGATGAGGTCGTGAAAGATATCCAAAAGCTGTTAAACCAATCTTAAAATATGTATCTTCTGCAGAATGATTGAGAACGGGTATTTGTTCTTGATAACGATACTGAAATAAAAATCACACAATAATTAATACAATGAAAAAAATACTATTTAGTACAATTATCCTGGCACTTGTTTTTGGTCTTGCCGCTTGTGGCGGTGAAGAAGCTGCAGAAACGGTTGAGGAAGTTGTAGATGACGGAGTCAGAACGATTGAAATTATCGGAACCGATGACATGAAGTTTGTAGTCAGTGAGCCGGCTGAGGGCCTTCGCACTGGCGGCCAGGCTGGTCAGTATGTGTTGCTTGAAGCTATTGAAGCAGCTCCCGGTGAAGAGATCAGAATTCGCCTGACAACCATCAGTAACCTGCCACCGACAGCGATGTCACACAACCTTGCCCTCGTTGATCTGGGTACAGATGTAGACGCTTTTGCAAGAGCTTCGATCACAGCGCGTGATACCGAATACATTGCACCTGCTTTTTCTGACCAGGTTATTGTGGCTACAGCAATGCTGGGCAACGGTGAAACCGATACGATCACATTTACTGTTCCGGAGACACCCGGTGAGTATGACTATGTTTGTACATTCCCCGGCCACTTTGCAGGCGGAATGGTTGGTAAACTGATTGTTGAATAGGTTAACAGCAGGTTTAAGCAATTCAAAAGGCGATGTGAACAGCATGGCCTTTTTTTGTTGGCCGCCTATTTGAAAATCTTTCTAAATAGGTTTTGAAATACTATTTTGAGTGTTGAAGAATACCGGTAAAAGGTTGTGGAGGTTGAAGATGATCCATACAGCCGGTTCAAAATGAGGAAGTATCCATGAAAGAGTTAGAAATTGTTGAGGCGGATTTGTCAAATAAGAAGCATGCAGATGCTATTCTGATGCTTACAGATCAATATGCGCAAGATCCGATGGGTTTAGGTGATCCGCTGCCTGATGGGACCCGGAAAGATCTGATCCGGGAGATGAAAAACTTCCCGACAACAATCTGTTTCATCGCATTTGTG
>SKZL01000044.1 GCA_007127395.1 Balneolaceae bacterium | reverse complement strand
TTCATAGCATCATCTCAATGTTTGAATTATCATAGGCAAAACCTAGTTTCATTCCCTTAAACGTGCCAATTCTCAATTGCTTATGAAATGTAATGAAAAATCAGGACTGAAAGAATTTTGAAGATGTCGGGTCTGTCACTTCACAGATCATTATTCGATATTCAGAGTTCTGACTTCAAAGAATGCCTCTGCCTTCTGCCTGAAAACCACCCCCCAATAAACCCAAATCCCATAATCACCAAACTTAATCCACCTACCCAATTTCCATGGCGGCTGTAGAATGTTCGGTTGGGGTTGCCGTAGATGGTGAAGCGGAAGGCATCTTCGGTCCAGTATTCGGTTTCAATCTGCACCTTGCCATCGGGGGAGATGACGCCGGAGATCCCATTATTTGCAGATCTGGCGATCCACATTCGGTGTTCAATCGCGCGCAGACGTGCAAAGGCGAAGTGCTGAATATGTCCGTGAGAATCACCCCACCATCCATCATTCGTGATGATCGTCAGGAAATCTGCACCCTCATCCACAAACCGGTTCACCAGGCCTGAAAAAACAGAATCGTAACAGATCAGAGCGGGCGTATGTTGTTCAACTACATTAAAAAGATCGGGTGTGGTGCCGCGTCCGTATCCGGCAATATCCGGCCAGTTTACCCAGCCAAAAAGATCTACATTTTGGAAAAATTCAACGAACGGAAACCGTTCTACAATTGGCACTAATTCTGTTTTACGATATACTTTAGTTGGTTGAGAGGGTTGAAAATAGAGCGCTGAGTTATAAACATTATAGGATCGACCATTTGCTGTTTCCCTGTAAACTTGCGGCCGATTCTCATCGTCATAGAAATTAAACAGACCGGTTCCTGCAATCAGGTTGGTTTCCCAAACATTGAGCGAATCTTTGACCCTGTCAAAAAAGGGGCTGTCGATGATCAAATTCGATGCGATCGCATTTTCCGGCCAGATAATCAGATCGGTCTGTTCACTTCTTGCCTCATCCGATAGTCTCAACAGATGCTCGATCAGTGATTCAAGGTTGGGGTGTCCGCCCAGTGGCTGGTAAGAGTCCGTATTGGGTTGAACGATGGCCACTTCGACCGGGCGGCTTTCGTCTGACTCTATCTGTGTTAATGAAAAAATAGACCATATCGGGAAGATGAAGAAAGCGACAAGGGTATAGATCATATGTTTTCTCTCGGGTTGAACCAGCCAGTGATAGCAGAGAAAAGCGGTCAAAATAACCCAGAAGGAGATCCCAAAAACCCCGGTTACGGAGATGAACTGGATCACACTCGTCAAGTTGGACCAGCCGTTACCGAGAGTGAGCCATGGCCAGGCGAGATCCCAGTTGTGATGCAGAAATTCATAACTGACCCATATCGAGGCCGCAAGCAACCCGGTCAGTAGTGGGTGAAACCGGTTTTGGTTGATCACGAAGCGGATCAACAAGAGCGGAATTAACATAATAGCTGCATTTGCAAAAATAGCTGCTGCACCACCCGCAACCGTTGCCATCATCAGCCAGTAGGTGGAGAAGAGGTTCCAGAGGACAAACGATGGGTAGGCGTAAAAGATAACCTCCCTTTTGGTGTCGCTGATCACACTCAGCCTGAAAAGGAGCACAAACGCCGGTATCTGCAAAATGGATGCATTAAAGGGGGGAAATGAGAGCGCCAAAAGTACGGGAGCTGTCAATGCCAGAAACCATTTGTGGTTCCAAAATGAGTTCATAGCCATAAGTCGATTCAATTAATGAAGGAAGTTCTTTAAAAAAGCTGATTTTTAAATAAATATTTTTTCATAATCAATGTTTTCGTCACCCTGAGTTACGTCACCCTGAGCGACCAAAACATAATTACTCATCATACTCTTTTCCGGCGATGATCACGACAATTTCACCTTTAATAGAGTCCCGCTCTTTCCATTCCTGAAGAACCCGCTCCAGCCTTCCACGGTCAAATTCCTCAAACTTTTTGGTCAGCTCACGAGCAATGCAGACCCAACGATTACCGCCCGCAAATTCGTATAATTGTTCCAGAAAACGGATCAGTTTGTGGGGGCTTTCGTAGACAACAGTAGTGATCTCCGATTCGGCGATCAGCTTAACGCGGGTTTGGCGACCTTTTTTGGGCGGAAGAAACCCTTCAAAAGTAAAACGGTCGGAGGGGAGTCCGCTGGCTGCAAGTGCCGTTGATATGGCATCCGGCCCGGGTATGGCACTCACGGTGAAGCCATTTTGATAGGCCGCACGTACCGCCAAAAAACCGGGATCCGAAATGCCCGGCATTCCCGCATCACTGATGATGGCAATGCTCTGGCCACCTCTGAGAATATTCATCATATGCTCGGTTTTGTGATGCTCATTGTGCAGATGAAAAGAGAACGTCGGTTTGTCAATGCCGAACCTGCGAAAGAGAACGGACGAAGTACGGGTATCTTCACAAGCGATGTAATCGACCTGTTTCAATGTCTCGACTGCACGCTGAGTGATATCGTCCAGGTTACCGATCGGGGTTGCTATCAGAAATAAATGGGCCAATGTGTGAGTGATTCCTGTCGTTAAAAATTCAAATGTTAAAAAATATTAGTGATCTGAAGAAAGATTTGAAAAAACTGTATGTTGTAGTTTGAATAAATTTTGCATCTATCGGACAACGGTTTTAGTAACTGTTCATCAATCAAAAATTTGTATAAAGAGACCTTAGAATGATAAAAACAATCATTCTGATTAATTTCAGTATCTCCATAAATGAACTTTAAACGGGTTAGGAGATTCTGCCCCGACAAACCTATCGCGATCAGAATGACAAAAACCGCGGGTTTTGCAAAGCCCCATTAAAAACCATTAGTCCAGCTTTGAAGGTAGTGAAAATGTGTTCATCATTAAAAATTCAAATACTCACTTTTCTCATGTTTGGGATATTATTTCTTGATGCTGATCTGTTGATCGCACAAGATCATCACACCGGAACTGAGAGAAATGATGAGGAACAGCCAAACGCAGTGAACAGGGCTCCGGCTGTTTATCTGGACTGTAATTTCTGTGATCAAAATCATATCAGAAGCGAGATAAATTTTGTCAATTATGTAAGAGATCCCGGATTAGCGGATATTCATATTTTCGTCACACGTGTACCGACTTCCGGGGGATCAATGGCATATGAACTTTCATTTATTGGCCTCAGAACGTTCCAAGAGATCAGCTTTGAATTGAATTATCTGGCTGATCGTAACAACACACCGAGTGAAACCCGGGATGAAATTAATTCGATCATTCGTTCGGCTCTTTTGCCTTACATGAGCCAAACAACACTATCAAATCGATTCAATTTCATCTATGATGATGTTGAAACAGACCGGGATAACGATCTGGACGAAATAAGTGACCCGTGGGATTACTGGATTTTTGAGGCATATTTGGGCTCTGTCAGTTTGGGATTAGAGTCAAACCGAACAAATTTTGATTCCAGATGGGGTTTATTTGCAGACCGAGTCACAGAGGAGTGGAAATTAAGATTCAGGCCCTACCTTAATTATACTTTTGTAGAGATCCGGCGGGAGGATCAAGATCCTGTGCGAAGTACCATAAAGCGACACGGGCTCGACACTTACGCGATTAAAAGTTTGAATGAACACTGGTCTGCAGGACTGTTTGCGACCTACATTACAAGAAATGACAGAAATTTACGCCATCGTTTAGAGGTTCATCCGGGTGTTGAATACAGTTTTTTACCTTATAGTGAAGCAACCAGGAGGGCCATAACATTGCAATATCATATTGGATACTCCTATGTCGACTATTTTGAGGAGACAATTTATGGCGTCGTAAATGAAAATCTTTTAAGCCATCAGTTGAGGGGTTCTGTTAATATTTTGCAGCCATTGGGCGGTATATCGGGTGGAATTATCGGATCTCACTATTTTCATGATGCAGCATTAAGAAGAGCTGTTTTTTTTGGCAGTATTTCTGTCAGAATTCGTGAAGGATTGTCACTGCGATTCAGTACCAATTTCCAGATGATACAGGATCAACTCTCGCTACCGGCAGGAGAATCGTCTCTTGAAGACATTTTATTGCGACAAAGGGAGTTGGCAACAGATTATTCACTTCGCACTTCTATCGCGATCTCTTATACATTCGGGTCAAGCTATACAAATATCGTGAACACAAGGTTTTGATCCGTTAAATTATTGCATTGACACTGTTTTTATCAATGAGTGGATATCGTTATCTTGTGAATTCCATTACATTGGGGCATTTCAAATTTGCCATTTCGACATATGTAGATAGGGTTTTCGTTTTATGGGAACGACTATGCTCGGGACACTGTATCATAATCTGTCAGATGATTTTCCCGGGTTTATTTAATATGCCCTATGTGGTATGGGAGTTTTAGCGGTCGAAATGCTTCATTTAACCCTTTTTAGTTATAACAAAATGAATTTCAAACCTACCGGCATTAACCACATTACAATACGAGTAAACAGGATAGATCGTTCTGAGGAGTTTTACGGAAAGATTATGGGTTTTGAGTGCGTTCGCAAAATGGGCCAGAGTATGGCTGTTTACAAAGTGGGTAAAGAGGATACACTGGTGATCGTAGAGGCTGAAACGAGCTATGATCCGAACTCCAGGGATTTCAGGGTCGACCATTTCGGGTTTTACCTTAACTCACCGGAAGAGGTGGATGAGATGGCGAAGTATTTGAGGGATCACGAGGTGACGATCCTGAGCGGGCCTGCCAACCGAAAGAAAGGCAGGTTTCTGTTTGCTTCTGATCCGGATGGGAACCTGATTGAGTTTTTCCACGAAGCGGAGTAACGGTTCAGCGAAACATTGTCAGGGTTGATACCCCGAAACCTATATGGCATGCTATTTGCTGAGCATATGGTAAGAAATTGAATTGAACCGGCCGAGCCCGGAAAGATAAAATGAATTAAACCGGCCGAGCCCGGTAAAGTAAAATTGAGTTGAACCGGCAGAGTCCGGAAAAAATAAATTGAATTGAACCGACACGGCCTGATAGAGTGAAAATTGAACTGTATCGGCAGTGTCCGGAATTTTTTGAATTTTGTATAATCGAATGAGTGTAAAGAAAGATAATAGTGAAGAGAAAAACAGCGACTTGAAGGATCAGGTTGAGGATAGAAAAACATCGAATCCTGAAGTGTCGGAAGAGACCATTGAAAACGACAGCGACTTGCAGTTGATCCAGGATCAGCAGAGAAGGATTCAGGAGCTGGAAGAGGAGCTGCAGCGGGTGAAGGATACCCATCTTCGAAAAGCAGCAGAGCTGGATAATATGAGAAAACGGTTGAACCGGGACCGCGAACTGGTCTACCAGGGAGCCC
>SKZL01000080.1 GCA_007127395.1 Balneolaceae bacterium | reverse complement strand
TCATCTCCCTTTTTTTTTTTTTTTTTAGGGAGATCAATTTTTTTTCCGTTCGCCGAAGATGGTTTTGTTGTTCGTTATTAATCATATAGATATCACTCAAAACTTTCTCAGTTTGAGCCATCGAGTTACTTCCACACAGAAGCACTTTATCTTTTAACAGATAGCCGGAAAATGTGACCTTTATTTCTCTACTCTTCGACTGTAATTTAATTGAAACATTTTCTTCCATCGCTTTATCCATTACTTGCAGCCAAAGATTAGCCAACACTTCAAGAGAGTCGGGAGCTACAAGGTTAGGGAGTCCGATTGGGAATTCTATTGATTTAAAAAAATTGTCCGAATCAAGTAACAGTTCTTCTGCAATGCCTTTTGTGTCGCATGAAATTATAAGCCGGATATCTCTCTTTGAACCTTTCATCGCTTAACTGGTCAATTGTTCTGCAATCATAATCGCTTGATTTGCGTCTTCAGCAAAACCGTCAGCATTAATTTTTTTCCACAAATCGGGATGTTGAATAAATGGATAACCGCCTACCAATATTGTCAGTTCTGAAAGTTCAGGATTGCTTTTAATCTGTTTAATTAATGCAGCTGCTTTACTCACGTGGATTGGAAGTGTTACGGATATGGCAAGCAAGTTGGCCTTGTGATCTGCCACAGCCTGCTCCAACTGTCAGGCATATTTGCTCCCAGATAATAGGTGTCCCATCCCTCTATTTCAAAGAAGTCGGAGACCATGCGGATACCCATTTCATGTAATTCTCCGGATATAGAACAAGCTACCATGGTTTTGCCAATTCGCCGAGTGGAGAAAATATGTGGATATAATCCTGACATGATCAGTTGAGTGGCAGCGGTACAGTAGTGCTCATGGGCGACAGTAATTTTATTGCACTGCCAGAGATGTCCAACTTCATACTGTGTTGGCTGGAAAATATAGTGGTAAATGTCTTTTATATCGGTACCCTTTTCAACCAATTCATGGACAGAAGACCTTGCTTTTTCTCTTTGTCCATGCAACAGGTATTCCAGATAGCGCCTTGCCTCGTCTCTAAAAGGGTTTTCCTCGGTGATATATGAGGTTGGCTCTGTCACTTCCTGATTCAGTTTATTGCGCCCATACTCAATAAAATCTATCATCTGTTTTGAATAATCCGTATCCAAAACCTCTAATAAAGCTTGCTGAAGATATTGCAGATTATTTTTCAGATCAGACTTCGGTATATTTCTGTGCCCCAACATTGCAGCAGCCCAAAGAATGTAATTTCCATACATATCGCGATGGTCTAATTTCAGGACTTCAATAAAAAACTCTAGATGAAACACCGCATCTTCAAAACAGCGTTTTTTACCGGCCGGACCATAACGTTTCAGAAGTTCTGGATGCTTTTCAAATTGTAATTGGGTGATTCGCACTGCCAACCCTGAAATTTTATCCTGGATTATCTGGTAAACGGGTTCTTTCATATTAACTTGTTATATGTTCGTAGCGAACCAGTTCCCTGCTTTTAGGGTCAATTTTCAAGCCTTTTGGTATGAATTGGTGAGATTCCTTCAAATGATTACTGTGCCAATATTCAAAATCTTCAATAGTATCCCAGTAGGTAATCAAATGAATTTCTGCGGGGTTTAACACAGGGCTTATAACATCCATCCGGACAAATCCTTTCGCGTTTTCAACCAACCCCGGGCGATTTCTGAATGCTTCCTTGACTTCCTCCTCCATCCCGTTTCTCACTTCAAATTTACTGTTAATTGCAATCATAATGGCTGTAATAGGAGGTTCAATTTGTGTTGTAAATATACAAAATATTTCAGCCCGACATTACAGGTACAGTAATCATTATAACAATCAACAATGAATATATAATGTGAACAGTGAATAGGTTTACTCTTTTAATTAGGGGGCTTTGAAAAACCTCAATATGGGAACATTTCAGTGTTTTTCAATGCCTCCAATTAACCTAAACCAGATCTTTAAAAGATTAGCAGACTAAATGAATATCCTAAAAAATATATAATTGATTTCAACCCGATTCTCGCTTATCATTGTATTGCTTCAGGTTCCCGGAAGGCTTGCCGACCGGGATGAAAAGGGAATCCGGTGAAATTCCGGAACTATCCCCGTAGCTGTAAACTCTATTTAAACAATCAGCAACTCTTTGCCACTGCCCCGAGCCCGACAACTGTCGGGACGGGTCGGGAAGGCTTGCTGAAAGGGAGTAAGTCAGAAGACCTGCCTGTTAGCATTTCATAGAATAGTTCAGGCTTTCGGAGGAAAGGCCGGGAATGTGCCGTCAGTGTGCACTTTGTACACTTTTTTGAAGCCAAACCCATATTTTTTCTCGAAAGCTCATCGGTTCAACCTTAAAAAATTAAAAACCATGAGCAAAATACTAATTACACTTTTCGGTGTCATTCTAGACACCATCACCTCTATTCCAACTATCCAGGCACAGCAAACTGAAGTTGTAGCAGACACCCTGGAACTGGATCAGATCGTTATAACCGCATCAAAAATACCCCTTAGCCAACGTGAAACCACAAAGCCTGTGATCCTCATCGACCGGCAGCAGATCGAGCAGAGCGGAACCCGAAATATCGGCCAGCTCCTTAATCAGCAAAGTGGGATACGGGTCAACGATGCCTACGGCTCACCCGCAAATCCGCAGTCCCTATTTCTGCAGGGTGGATCCGCTTCTTACACACTTATTTTAATTGACGGACTTGCGATCAATGACCCTTCCGGAACGGGTGGAACGTATGACCTTCGATCCATTCCACTGGATAATGTGGAACAGATCGAAATTCTGAAAGGGAGTCAGTCTACCCTCTATGGATCAGACGCAATCGCAGGTGTGGTGAATATCATAACGCGCCGGCCATCAGAACAACCATTTCAGGGAGTCGGAGAGTTCTCATACGGTTCTTACAACTCCCTTCAAGCCTCTGCCGGACTCAATGGAACCATCAACGACCTTATTGGTTATGTGCTGAATTACAAACGTGACTCAAGCGATGGTTTTAGCGCAGCTACGGATCCCGATAACACCGATACATTCGGTAATGACGGATTTCAAACGGATTCTTTCTATGGAAAAGCAGATTTGAAACTCTCACATTCATTTTCATTATCTCCTTTTTTCAACTTCAACAAATTCACGGGAGATTATGACGGTGGTGCTTTTCAGGATGCGGATAATGAATTTTCGCTTAAAATGGTGAACCCGGGTGTGCAATTTAATTGGGATTTGGATAACCTGGGGGTCCGAGGCGGATACAACTACATTCAAACAGAAAGATCCTTTTTGAGCCAGTTTGGTGAAGATCATTATGAAGGCCGTTTCAACAACGCAGATCTTTTCGCAGTTTATACCTTATCCAATACCGTACAGATACTTGGCGGGTTCAACTATCAAAACTCCATCCTTCCCGAAAGCACGGATACGGAAAGATTCGATGCTCAAATCACCAGCCCTTATTCCACGCTCTTTATCAAGGATTGGAACGGGATTAGTGCTGAAGCGGGAATACGGTTCAACAGTCATTCAGAGTATGGAAGTAACACTACCTACACCCTGGCACCGGCATATCATCTGACAAGTAATTTCAAAGTTTTCGGTTCGGTAACAAGCGGGTTCAAAACACCGACACTGAGTGAACTTTTCGGGCCGTTTGGAGCGAATCCTAATTTGAATCCACAAACCAGCCGGTATATCAGCGGAGGAGTTGAAGCATGGCTGATGGATCAATCCCTCAAATTGAGTGCGCTCTATTTTGACCGGCAAATTGAAGAGCTGATTATTTTCACGTTTGACTCAGGATTCATCAATCGCGACCGGCAGAATGATTCGGGATTTGAGCTCAGCAGTAACTGGATCGTGAGTAACCATTTCCGGATCGGCGCCTATTACAACTATGTGACCGGAGATCTGTTGACATTGGATGAGAGTGGCAATCAAGTGAGTAGTGATAACCTCATACGCAAACCAACTCACAGTTTGGGAGCCAATATCTTGTTGAACATTTCCGATAATTTTGTACTTCGAATCGACGGTGAGTTCAACGGTGAAAGATCAGATCTCTTCTTTAACCCGGATACCTTTGGACAAGAAGAGGTCTCTTTGGATTCATATACACTGGTCAATCTCTATGCCGGATACAGCCTGTTCAACAATCAGGCGACTCTCTTTACGGACATCCGAAATCTGTTCGATACCGACTTTACAGAAATTTACGGATTCAATACAGCGGGAATGTCCGTTAAAGGTGGTGTTCGATTGAATTTTTAATATTTCACGATCTTTAAAAGGAGGCTTTAAAAACCCTGAAATATTTCCCCGACATCTGCCGGGGTGCAAAAGATGAGCGACTTCATTCGTCGCTCTGCTCCTCATTGCGCCTGTCTTGAGGCTGACGAAAGGCTCAGCATGACGTTAAATGTCACATTAAGGAGATACCCATACCACAGTAAAAGATAAATAGATCGAAAATTCTGAAATAGGGCGTTTCGTTTTTTATATTGAAAGTAAACGCACTTTAATCAAATTTTCGGGAGGTTTTCCGTATGACGAATATCGACAGAAGAGATTTCTTAAAAAAACTCACTGCAACAACACTGGGTGCATCACTGCTCAAGACAACCAACCCTTTTACGGCGAATGCGAATGATCTTGCTCAAATGCCAATTCCCAAACGGCCTCTGGGGAAAACCGGATTTGATGTGACGATCATAAGTCTGGGTGGACAAAGTACAATTGAACAACCCGACAAACTGAATGAATCTGTTGAAATCATCAATCATGCACTTGATCTGGGGATTAATTATATCGATACCTCAGAGGTTTATGGTAGCGGAATCAGTGAAACCTATATCGGTGAAGTGATGAAACACCGGCGGGATGAGGTGTTTCTCACAACAAAGACCTTCAATCGAAATCGTGAAAACCTGATTGAGGAAAATTTTGCAAATAGCTGTAAACGGCTTCAAACAGATTATCTCGACCTCTACCTAATGCATTACATCAATGATCTGGAGACTCTCGACACGATTCTCGACAGAGATACCGGAGCTATACTTGCTCTTGAGGAGCTGAGAGATAGAGGAAAAATAGGGCATAGCGGCATCAGCAGTCACTCAACAGCTGTTCTGACAGAAGCCCTGGAGCGATATGACCTGGATTGTGTTTTTCTGACGATCAATGCAGCAGGTATGTCCATGAATCAATCACCGAAAGAGACCCGTGATTTCATAAAGGCAGCTTCAGAGAAAGGCGTGGGAGTCATCGCAATGAAACTAACCGGTCGAAATAATCTGTTTTCTACCGGTATTACAATGGATCAGGCGATTCGTTATTCACT
>SKZL01000226.1 GCA_007127395.1 Balneolaceae bacterium | reverse complement strand
CTCATTTTTATAAATCTCTTCAAGATCCTGAAATGAGAACCCAAGAAGCTCCATCTCTTTGAACAGAAGAGGAAGCTTCTGATTGATAAATTCTTTTCGTCTTTTCTCTTTTACGATCGTTTCCGCCTGTTCATCGATAAAATATCCGACACCACGCTGGTTATAGAGTACCCCCTCTTCCTGGAGAGTATGAAAGGCACGGATGGCAGTATTGGGGTTTACCTCCATTTGAACCGCCACTTCCCGGACAGATGGTATGCGGTCACCCGGTTTCCACTTCCCTGATAATACCTGATCAGTGAAATAATCAGATATCTGAATATAAATGGGTCTGTTTTCGCTGAAATTCATTATACCACCTGTCGTTTTTTCAATAGTAAATAAGTCAGTAGTAATGACGTGAACGCAACAACAAACATGAAGATGCGTGATATTGTGTCCATTAGGTGCGGATCATCTAGTTGAAAGGAAAAGCTGTCAACTCCTGATCCGGCCGTGATAATAAACATGGTCACTGCAGTCAAAAATAGAAATGAGATAACAATGGTGATGATTGCAAGGAGCGTCTTTAGGAAGTTGTTTTTCTTAAATAGAATGGCTCCCAGTAAGAAGAGGCTGTTGTAATAAAAGTAGCGGGTTGTCAGTTCATAAGTTTCAGAAGAAAATGGCAGATAGATAGTAGAAAAGGATAAACCGCCGTTCAGGATGCCATAGATGACGGATACCAGTAAACTTATTACGAAAAGGGATGCAATGAAGACCAGTAACAAAAATGGAAATGTTAAGATCCATGCAGCCAGAAATTTCTCACCCGATGTTGCAGGCAGTGTCAATGATTGATAAGCGGTAGCAGGGGAGTGCAACTCCTGGAAAATATCACTGGTCACAAGTAACCCCCACAAAACAAAAACAAACATTGCAAAGGAGTAGTCGGACGGACCACTTATACTTCCTGAAGTGAACCCTGAGATCAACAGAGGAAGTACCCATACCACAAGAATGATACCCGAAGCGGCAAGAAGCCCCGTGAGCCACTGACGTCGGTTCTTGTAATAGGTCAGTTTGCAAACTTGCAGTAACCTGTGGAATGACAATTGATTAACCGGTTCTAAATGTATCATGCTGTTCCTCCGTTTTGAAATGCACTGTTCAGGTTTTTAGTTTGCATGATGATGCCATTGAACAGAAGCTCAAGATCAATTTGTGTATCCCTGTCATGCTCCTCACGTATACAAATAGCCGATACACCTCCCAGGATCTCTTCACTATATATGTTTGTTCGGTTACTATCAGTTTCAAGCTTTAAAAAAGTGAGCTTTTCTATGATTGATTGCACCGTCTGATCAAATATGATAGATCCATCGTGAAGTACAGTGATACGATCGATTAAAGTATCAAGATCCCTCACCTGGTGTGTGGAAATAACAACACACCGGTCACTGTTATCAGTCGCAGCCATAATCTTCCGAAACTGACTTTTTGATGGGATATCCAGACCATTGGTGGGTTCATCCATCAATAGAAGGCCCGCCCTGCTTGCAAGAGCAAATGCAATCAGAAACTTCTTTCTCTGGCCATATGAGAGTTCAGTGAGATTTTTGGCAGGTTCAACCTGAAATTCATCCAGAGTATCTGTCATATATTTGAAATCAAATTGTGGGTAAAATGGGCCAAACAGGTCGATATACTGAAGTGCATCCATTTTTGGCAACTCAAACTGTTCCGGCAGTATAAATAGGTTACTTAATACCTCCGGTAACCTCTCTCTTACTGGTGAACCGTCCAGAGTGCAAATCCCGGAATCCGGAAATAGCATACCTGAGATGTGATTTAAAAGAGTCGTTTTCCCCGCACCATTCAGCCCAAACAATCCATATGTATTTCCCTTTTCCAGTTTCATGTCCAACCCCGTAAAAAGCGGCTGACTCTTCTTAAAAGCGAAGGTTAGCTTTTCAATATTTACCATGATATTAGTGTTGGTTTATCAGTTATACTGTATGAGTATACTAATACAGTGACTTTTATGCAAGGGTTGGAGAAATTTTTTTGGGTAGGAAATTTTATAGAGAAGGCAAAAGGCAGAGGGCAGAAGGCCCCTGACCTTGTCTCTTGCCCTTGCACCCTGTACCCCTTGCACCCTGTACCCCTTGCACCCTGTGCCTCATCCCAATGGCAACAATACTACATCCTCAAAATCGAGCTCAATCTCATTCAGAATGGGCTCAGCAATCTCAATGATCTCCTCATCACTGTACTCATCCAAACCCTCCAGCTCCACATAGAGAATGTCGTTTAACTCATCCAGATTGTAGCGCGCTTCATCCGATTCAAAGCTCTCTTTCAAGACACCGACCAGATATTCAACATCCTTTTGCCACTCTTCATATTGGGATTCATTTTGATCTTCCATAGATATGCTCACTCATCTTATTGTTAAGAAACTCAGCTCAATCTTTATTAATTTAATCTTACCGGATTATATACCACAAAGTATAGTAACAGTTTTCATTTATTAAAACAGAAGGCTTTTAAAAACCTTAAATGGATTCCTTTCCCCGATTGCTGGCGGGGTTCAAAAAATGAGCCCCGACTAAGGTCAGGTACAAAAAATTTGAAGGATTTTCCGAAACTTTCGGGGTCGGGTAATTTAAAGGATCTCTGTTGCTCTAAACCACCAATCAGTAAAACGAAGCCGAATGAATCCCAATATTTTAAAACTTAACACCATTGCGCGTAAAAAGGAGAGAAGGATCATCGGTTTGATGTCCGGAACATCACTGGACGGACTCGATATCGCACTCTGCACTATCAGTGGGGCAGGCGAGGAGACGAATGTTTCTTTGAACCGGTTTGTGACAAAAGAGTACTCCGAAGATTTCGCCGATGAGCTTAGAAAAATCTCCTCAGTCGAGAGCGCCAATCTCGCTGAAGTTTGTTATCTGCATACCCGGCTGGCAAGGCTGCATGCGGAATGGATATTGGAGGCCCTGAAAGTATGGGGAGTAAATTCGGCTGATGTAGACTGCATCGCAAGTCATGGTCAAACCATCTACCACTATCCGGCCAGAGATCAGGGCGGAAAAACCAACCCATTGAACACAACCCTGCAGATAGGCGACGGCGATCAGATCGCGGTAAAAACCGGAATCCTGACGGTAAGCGATTTTCGTCAGAAGCATACAGCCTTTAACGGCGAGGGTGCACCCATGGCCGGACTTATTGACAACCTTCTGTTCAAGGACCAAAATGAATCCAGAATCCTGCTGAATATCGGTGGCATCGGCAACTATACCTATCTGCCTGTAAGCAGTGAAACCAAAAATGAAGCTTTTACCACAGATACCGGACCCGGTAATACTCTTATCGACAAATGTACCCAAATCTATTTTAACCTTCCGTTTGATCGGGACTCTGAGATCGCAGCATCAGGCAGTGTGCACCAAACGTTATTGAAGGAACTTCTGAGTGAGCCATGGTTCATCGGCGGAGGCAGTAAAACCACCGGTCCTGAGTTCTTCAGTATAGAGTGGCTCAATAAGAAGATCCTTGAGGCGGGTTTAAATATTGATACGTTGAAGAAGGAGGATTTGATTCGCACGGTAACAGAGCTTTCGGCCGTAACCATTGCGGATCATATCAGTACTACCTGTAATGAGAGTGATTTCAAACAAGTTGTATACATCAGCGGAGGAGGAGCACGGAATCCGCTTCTGGTCCGGAGATTAAAGTCTCTCTTACCCAGTTTTAGAGTTGAAAATTTTTCAAAACTGGGAATCGATCCAGATGCAAAAGAGGCGGTACTCTTTGCTGTATTGGCCAACGAGATGCTTGCAGGAGAAGGTTTTCTTTTCAATACCGGGGACCCGAATAGTGAAGATCAAGGGCAAAATCAGACTCATGTGAATTTTGGAAAAATTAGCTTCCCGGATTAAGTACAAGGGGTTCAGGGGGTTCAAGCAGAGGGTTCAAGGGGTGCAGGATGGAGCGCAACGACAGTCTCGTCCCGACAGCAATCGGGTTCAGGGGGTTCAAGGGGTTCAAAAGGTTCAGGCTGGAGCTCAGCGACAGTCCCGATCCTTCGGGAGTGCAAAGGGTGCAGGCTGGAACGCAGTGACAGTCCAGATCCATCGGGAGTTCATGGGGTTAAGCTTCGTGAAGGTGATTTTTTAACCATCTCCAGGATTTTTCGACATTCATGGATGAGGCGCTCCCTGATGGGTATTGAATTTTGATAGATCTCCATCTGTAGCTCCAGATAGACTTTTCTTCCCTCCTCTGTTTCAATTCGGATCGGATCCAGGCCAAATTCAGTGGCATCGTAGGGACTCGCCTGCATATCGATTTTTCTTGCCTCTGCTGCATTGAGAAATGCATCATGAAGAAGTTCACCGGAAACCCAGGGATAGATTTTGGTTGTCCACTTATAGAGGTCCATATTGGTATGAACGCAACCGGGCTGCTCCATCTCTTCAAAATTTTCACGGCTAAGCCGGTTTTTATTCATCGGCTGTGCTTTCTCAGTAAAAAAACGAAAAGCATCAAAGTGTGTGCAGAGAAGCGGACGCGACTCAACAAACTCCGCAATCTCATCGTCCGACAATCTGAGTGGTATCTGATCATGACGAATATCCGTTGTACGATAAACCATCGCCCATTCATGCATTCCGAAACAACCAAACATCGGTTTTCTATGCTGTGATTTTTCCAATAACTGAAGAATCCAGCGTATAGCAGACCTTCTATTTTTAGGAAACAGCAAAGGGTTCAGATGCGCTCTCTGTCCATCCGTGATCAACTCTGAATGCTCCGGCAACTCGTTCACATCCGAATACTCCATCAACACACCTACTCCGGGCGTCCACTTTTTTAGGTGGGATATGCGGAAGGGGTAGTACTCAAACAGAAAATCGAGGACCGGATCTTTCTGTTGATGTGATCTCTTTTTCAGATATGGATCAAGGATCCTGCCAAGCGATTGCTCATGCGCACTTTTTTTTCCCATCCAGAGCTCTTCCGAATAGATTGTAGCTTGAATTGAATGTTCAATACGATTCTTTAGCATATCATCATAAAATATCATTATGATGGTGGCTTTACAATACTTTAAATCGATACTTTGAACGCCATAGCGGGCCTTTTGTCAGGATCAAGACAGGCCTTTTGTCAGGCTCAGCACAATTGCTAAGAGGTATCCAACAGGCTTGTCGGGGAGTTTGAATGTTCTATCAAAAGTTTTCAATAATTATTGTATTCATAATCATAATGTTTAATAAATTTTCTGTATCGTGAACCGATGGCCATTTTGAAAGAGGTATATCATTTTTTCCTCCATCTAAGGTTGCATTATCAATTCTTGCTGCTTTCCG
>SKZL01000254.1 GCA_007127395.1 Balneolaceae bacterium | reverse complement strand
CTTTTTTGGTCAATCAATAACTGTTGAGCCTTTTTCTGCAGATCCCACACCTCCCTGTAAGCCATAAGGCCCAAATCATATATTTCCAGCTTTCTTTTCATCCTGAAAAGGTACGGAAAATCGCAGTAAATTATTATTCGCACTCATATCACCTGTGAGTGCGAATGAGTTCCTGACAGAATACAATAACTACGATTGCCATTCATATTGTCAACTTCTGATGATAAATACGACCGGCAAATTATATTGAACTCTGACAGGCCGACCACGTTGCATGCCCGGTTGAAATTTCATCTTACTCACTACTCTCAAAGCTTCCTCATCACAACCGCCTCCGATACCACGCAGTACATTTGGATTCTCTACCTCTCCTCTCTCATTTACGATAAACTGGACGTGTACTCGTCCCTGTATGTTTGCACGCAGAGCGTTTTCCGGGTATCTGATTTCTCTGTGCAAAGCTTCCATTCCACCAATTAGAATTGGCATCTGTTCCACAACGATGAAGAAATCATCTTCCTCAGATATTTTCGTCCCCTCTTCTTGCCGGGGTGGAGGCGGAAGTGGCGGAATCTCCAGAAAAGCTCCCAGATCCAGTTCCGCATTGATCATGATCTCTACATCCTCAATAACTTCCGTATTGGGAACGGCTACCGGAATGGGCGGCCTTGGTGGAGGGGGTACTCTCTCTCTTTGCTGGGTTTGAACGATCTCCTCCATTGCAACCTCTTCCTGCTCCACAATATTCACAAGTTCTGCTGAATATGTAGTGATTTCAATCCTGAACAAGATAATCAAAAAGCCCAGTGCGAGCATTAATCCTGCCTGAAGTAGTAGTGTATAGTAATTTTGCAGGTTTGATTCCGGCCTTCTTTTGATGTTGTGGTCGGGTAACGTATTTTTCTCTTTCATGGCCTCTCACCTCACTAATTTGAATTAGCAATATGATAGAAACCAAAAAAGTTGTGAAGACCCTCTATCTGATAGTAAGATACAGATGAATTGTAAATAATTTGTGTACTTCTTTAGTTGATACAACTATACACTTGTACTATCAGAGACAGGATAAATGAAAAGTGGGCTCATTCCTAAACCCACTTTACGTGTCCTGTCTCCTTCAACTACTAAAGATCTTTGATCACTTCTTCAATTTTTTATAATCGCAGGGGTTAACTGCGGATCATAAAGATAACCGGTAAATTATATTGTACGCGAACCGGACGACCCCGCTGCATGCCTGGCTTAAACTTTGCCTGACTCACAACGCGGATTGCCTCTTCGTCGCATCCACCGCCGATTCCACGGATTACTTGTGGATTTTCGACTTCACCTCTCTCGTTCACAATAAACTGAACATATACACGTCCCTGAATATTTGCTCTCAGAGCTCTTTCAGGATATCTGACATTGTTTTGAAGCGACGCAAGTCCTCCAATCAGTTCAGGCATCTGCTCAACAAGAATAAAGAATCCATCCTCAGGCTCTTCGTCTTCAGCTTGTGGAGCCGGTGGCGGAGGCAGATCCAATGACGCGCCAAAATCGATTTCTGAATCGATCATGATATCCACATCCTCAATGATTTCTGTATTGGGTACAGGAACAGGAACCGGTGGACGCGGTGGTGGCGGCACAGTTTCCCTTTGTTGTGTCTGAACAATCTCTTCCATCTCAACCGCTTCTTGTTCAAGCACCTGAATAAAATCAGTTTCAGCGCCGGAAAGATCGATTCGTACCAAAGCTGTTAAGATCAGCAGTGTTAGAATAAGACCTGTTTCAAGAAGTATGGTATAGTAGTTTCGAAGGTTTACTTCAGGTTTTCTTTTTATTTCGTAGTTGGGTTTCAGTCGGTTTTCTTTCATGACCGTTCACCTCTCTTTTATGTTTAACTTTGGACTTTAATAGACATTATCAAATATTGAACTTTGGAGACATCTGTCTATAAATAAACTTACCCAATGAATGTGTATTTTTTATGAGGGAAACCCTGATTAAGGGTCAATTAACGGCTATCTGGTAGCGCTTCCAATAAAATCGCCGTTTAAAGAAAAATAGCCGAGATTTTGAGTTAAAAAATTTTTCATTTTTTTAAAAAATTTCTCTTATTAACCCGGTTTTTTCTCAAAATTGCCCTCTTTTCACGCAAGTTCAGCCTCTCTTTTGTTCGAGAAAAGTAATATCAAAAAAAAGTGCTTAATGAAACATTAAGCACTTTAACCGTTCATCACTCAACATCCCCGAATGATCTCGACTGTCACTGCATTGCAACCAAAGTTCTGATCGCTACTAACTATTTCTTTGGCTTGGTACCCAGGTGAACACCTTCGCCATAAGCTTCGGCTGCTGCTTCCATCACAGCTTCACTCAGGGTTGGATGCGGATGTACCGCACTGATGATTTCATGGCCTGTAGTTTCAAGCTCCCTGGCAACGACTGCCTCTGCGATCAGCTCTGTTACATGAGAACCAATCATATGACAGCCCAGCCACTCTCCATATTTTGCGTCAAAAATAACCTTTACAAAACCCTCTTCATGTCCCAATCCGGCAGCTTTTCCACTAGCGGAAAATGGAAACTTTCCAACCTTGATATCGAGCCCTTCTTCTTTTGCTTTCTGCTCAGTATAACCCACAGATGCAATCTGAGGTTCACAATAGGTACAGCCCGGTATGTTGTTGTAATTCACCGGATGCGGTTTCTGTCCGGCAAGCAGCTCTGCCAGCACTACACCTTCATGTGAAGCTTTATGAGCCAGCCATGGCGCACCGATTACATCCCCAATCGCATAGATACCATCCGCAGTAGTCTTATATGTAGAATTATCCACCTTGATGGCCCCTTTTTCTGTCTCAACACCTGCTTTATCAAGGCCCAGGTTTTCGATATTACCGGTAACACCCACAGCAGAAAGAACCAGATCTGCTTCAACAACCTCTTCTCCTTTCTTTGTCTTGATGGTTACCTTAACACCTTTTCCTTTTTTCTCAACCTTTTCGACTGAGCTTTCCGTCATTACGTTGACGCCCTTCTTTTTATAGATTTTTGCAAGTTCTTTACCGATATCTTCATCTTCAACCGGCACGAGTGTCTTCTGGAGTTCAACCAATGTAACCTCTGTACCAATTGTGTTGTAGAAATATGCAAATTCGACACCAATAGCTCCGGCACCTACGATAACCATCTTTTTGGGCTGCTTCTCAAGCTGCATCGCTCTCTCAGAATCGATGATCATAGTGCCATCAATCTTCAGGCTTGGCAATTCGCGTGGCCGTGCGCCTGTAGCAATGATAAAATGCTTTGCCTTTACAGACTCGATCTCTTTCCCTTTATCATCTTGAACGGAGAGATCTTTTGCACTTTTAAAAACCCCTGTGCCATTCAAAACTTCAATCTTATTGGCTTTCATGAGGAACTGAACACCCTTGCTCATTTTGTCAGCAACTTTACGGCTTCTTTTAATCATGCCATCAAAATTTGCTGAAAACTCTTTCACTTCTATCCCGTAATCTGAAGCATGGCTGATTGATTCGAAAACTTCTGCTGACCGCAAAAGTGCTTTTGTTGGTATACAGCCAATATTCAGACACACACCGCCCAAAAATCTCTTCTCTACAACTGCCGTTTTAAACCCAAGCTGTGAAGCACGAATAGCGGCAACATATCCGCCCGGACCGGTTCCAATTACACATACATCAAATTCTTTTGCCATGATGACTCAGTATCTTTTTAATCGTTTATAAAAAATAACCGGTTACTCTGTCATGAGCAGCCGTTTTTATTCAAGCAACTAAAGTTAAGGAATCTGCAGAAGATTTAGTAATCAACAACAACGAAAATGATGTGTCTCTATTTATGATCTATGTGACAGGCGTTCAGAGATCATCAAAATCACCTCTATCCTTTCTCATAAAATAATCTTTACTCGCTTCAACCACACGCGGGGCCAGCAGCAGTGTTGCTGTCATCGTCGGAATAGCCATCATTGCAAACATCCCGTCGATCAGGTTTATAACCATATCGATGGAAGTGATTGAACCGATAAATATTGTTGTGATGTAGAAGTAGTTGTAGTAATGTTTTCTTTCTGCTCCGCCCAAAAAATTGAGGCATTTGGTCCCGTAATAGGAATAGGTAAACATCGTTGTAATACTGAAAATTAAAACACAAAGGATCAACAGATAGGGCCCAACCACCGGAATTCCCTTCTCAAACGCCAGGGCCGTCATGGTTACGCCATCCACCTCACTGTTTGTCCAGACACCTGTCATCAAAAGAGCCATTGCAGTCATTGAACAGATCAATAGAGTATCTATAGCCGGCTCAAGCATCCCGACAAGCCCTTCACGAACCGGTTCACGGGTTTTGGCAGCACCATGTGCCATCGCCTCAGTTCCGATTCCCGCTTCATTTGAAAAAGCACCTCTTCGTATCCCATTGGATATCACAACACCAAGGGCACCACCTGCTGCTGCCTGACCACTAAATGCATCTGTTACAATTAGCCAAAAATAGTAGGGGACATCAACGATATTATTGATGATGATATAGACCACTGTAAAAATGTAGATCAATACCATCAGCGGCACAAGCCTTGCCGCTACATGGCCAATCCGTTTGATCCCGCCAAATATGACCAGTGATACCAGTCCGACAAGTACCAATCCTATAATTATATCAGATAACCTGAATCCAGTTTCAGTGATCACCGAACCTGCCAGAATCATTGTGTTATAACCAAGGAGTCCATTTTCAGCCAGCATTGTATCCCGGATGATTTGTGTAAGCTGATTGGATTGAAACATGGGAGTACAACCGATCAAACCGGCTACACTGAAAAATATGGCCAGTGGTTTCCACTTTTGTCCGAGGCCCTCCGTGATATAATACATGGGGCCTCCCTGAATATCACCCTTCGTGTCTCTGCCTCTGTACATAATGGCGAGCGTACAGGTAAAAAATTTGGTTGCCATACCTACAATCGCAGTAATCCACATCCAGAATATGGCGCCCGGCCCTCCAACACCAAGGGCAATGGCTACACCGCTGATATTCCCCATCCCAACTGTTGCTGCAAGTGTACTGGAGAGAGCCTGAAAATGGTTTATTTCGCCCGGCGCATTGGGGTCTTCATATTTTCCGGAAAGTACCTGAATTCCATGGGCGAAATTCCTGTATGGCATAAAACGGCTGTAAAACAGGAAAAAGACACCTCCTCCAACCAGAAGTACCAGGAGAGGTGTACCCCATGCATGGTTTGCAAAAGTAACAATGATCTGTTCTAACGTTTCCAGACGAAAACCTCTGACAAGATGGTTAATTTAAGGCAGTGAGCGGTTAGTATACAAAATGATCGGTATGTTTCGCCACTCTAAATTGGAGT
>SKZL01000149.1 GCA_007127395.1 Balneolaceae bacterium | reverse complement strand
TTTTCTCTTAACAAATCAAGTATGTTCTGCCTTGTCTCTGCCTGTATATGGTTAAGAGTTGTACCCAGATGTACAAATCGCAGTAATTCTTCATCGTCAACTTCAATATCATGCATCGGCGGGTTTTCAATCTGTTGATTATCAACGGCTCTCTCCTGCCCCTCGTGCAGAGTCTCAGAATCTCCATTACATCCAGACAGCTGGATAAGCAAAATTGATAGAAGTGAAACTGTATATAACAATTTGTTTGATATCATACGATGGATCTTGGATTTATCAACTTAAAAAAAATGAAAATAACGTTCTCATAATCGAATTTCTACTCCATTCCTTTTCTAATTCATATACTTTTTATCGGAACAAAAATTCTCTTTTGACAAACTTTCAATGCCATATTTTCTGTTCAAATGACCTGATATTTTAAATATTGTTGAGCAATAAATAAAACGCGGTTAGTGAGTTACTCACTATCCAGCCCTCTGCGTATCAACAGATTATTGACATCCGGATCACCGCCTCTGAACTCGCGATAGAGATCCATGGCATCAGCACTACCGCCTCTGGATAGTATATGTTTCCTGTAGTGATCACCATTTTCACGGGTTAGACCACCTCTATCCCGCATGAATGCAAAGGCATCTGCTGCTAAAATTTCACTCCAGATGTAGGCATAATAGTTTGCAGAGTAGCCACCGGAAAAGATATGTGAAAAATATGCAGATCGATATCTTGGTGGCACAGCCTCCCAATCCAGATTATACTTCTTGAGTGCTGAAAGTTCAAAGGCAACCACATCATCCGGGGTCTCATTTGATGATAACAGGTGCCATTCCATGTCAACCATGGTAGCACCCAGATATTCATAGGTATCAAAACCCTGGTTAAAACTTCGTGCCGCTATTACACGGTCCAATAACTCCTGTGGTATCTGCTCACCGGTTTCGTAGTGTATCGCATAATTACTCAGAACTTCAGGATGAATTGCCCAGTCTTCCTCAAATGTTGAAGGGAATTCAACAAAGTCTCTTGGTACTGAGGTTCCGGCCTGAGATGGATATTCAACATACGAAAAAAGTCCGTGTACTGCATGACCCATCTCATGGAAAAGTGTTGTTACATTACTAAAACTAATGAGAGCAGGCTCTCCTTCTGCAGGGGGGGCAATATTCAGCACATTTACAATCACCGGTCTTTGTCCGGTTAAATGTGACTGTATTACGAATGAATTCATCCATGCCCCTCCTCTTTTAGAATCACGTGAAAAATAGTCTGCATAGAAAAGTCCCAATTGAGTTCCGTCATGATCAAACACATTGAATACTCTTACTTCAGGATGATAGACTGGTAAATCAAATCTCTCCTCAAATGATATCCCATAGAACCTCTCCATAGCGTAGAACACACCATCTTTCAGAACCCGGTCTAATTCGAAGTAGGGCCTTACTTCCGATTCATCGATATCATATTCAGCTTTTCTGACTTTTTCAGCATAAAACTCCCAATCCCAGGGTTGCAGCTGGTCATCAATACCATCTTCACGCATCATATTAAGAATTAGTTCGGACTCCCTTTCAGTATTGTTGATAACAGATGGTATGAGATCACTCAACATATTGAGTACGTTATCGGGTGACTGTGCCGTCTGTGGTTCCAAAGCAAAGGTTGCAAAATTTGGATAACCGAGCAGTTCAGCTCTCTCTGCACGAAGTTCAGCGAGTTCAAGAACAATAGGTCGCGTATCGATACCGTCATTCTCACCCAGCCCCCGGTTTGCCGATGCTTCCCAAAGTTTTCTTCGCATTTCCCTGTTATTGAGGCCGGTTAAGGCCGGAACGCGCGTGGTATTTGTTATTGATAGCAAATATTGCCCTTCAAAACCTCTGCTTTCGGCTGCCTCTTTAGCCGCTGCAATCCTGTCACGGCTCAAACCATCCAGCATTTCAACATCATCCGTCAATACAACTCTTTCTCTGTTGAGTGCCAGCAGATTCTCCTGAAACTGAGTGGTCAGAGTTGAAATTCTTTCATTGATCTGTCTCATCCTCTGTTGTTGATCAGAATCCAAACGTGCTCCTGCCCGAATAAAATTCCGATGGGTGTCTTCAATTAACTTAATCGAAGCTGGATCCAGATTTAACTCATCTTTTTGCTCATAGAGGGTAATCACACGATCAAAGAGATCATTATTTAACCAGATATTATCAGAGTGAGCAGCAAATTTAGGTGCAAATTCCGATTGTATCTGCTGCAGCTCTTCATTGGTATGTGCAGATGTCAGATTAGAAAATATACGTCTGGCCCTGTTCAGCAGTTCACCTGATCTCTCCATCGCAACCATTGTATTTTCAAAGTTTGGCTCATCCTCATTTGAGACGATCTCCTCAATCTCCTCGAGCTGAAATGCCATACCGTCAATAAATGCTTCACTGAAATGTCCGGGTTCAATCAGATCAAAATCAGGAGCCTCAAATGGCAGAGAACTTGTAGAATAGAGTGGATTGTTCGCCATCCGTGAAGGATCGTCACATGAAGTGTTCATCATTGCAATAATTAGTATGATCAGTGTTAATGTTCTCATAATATGTTTCATTTATTTGATTATCTGATATCGTCTGCATCTTAAAAATCAAAGGTAGTGTGATTGATATTTTCAGAACCGGCAGACTTTTTATCCTGCTGATTTCATTCCTCCGGATAGATCGATTTTTTTGCGGCCAGAAGAGTATTTTTCATTAGCATCGCTACTGTCATAGGGCCTACACCTCCGGGCACCGGTGTAATCCAGCTAGCTTTTTTACTTAACCCCTCAAAATCGCAATCGCCAACCAGCTTATACCCTTTATCATTTGTCTCATCAGCAATTCTGTTGATTCCTACATCAATGATAACGACTCCCTCTTTAACCATCTCAGCCTTGATCAGATTAGGCTGTCCTGCAGCAACAACCAATATATCTGCTCCAATAGTATGTTGAGTTAAATCTTTGGTGTATTTATGACAGATCGTGGTCGTTGCCTTACCCTCTGCATTCTCTCGTGAGAGCATAATTGCCATCGGTGAACCTACAATATTACTTGCGCCTACAACAACGGCATGTTTACTTTTCACCGGTATACTGTAATATCTGAATAGTTCGAAAATACCTGCCGGTGTACATGACTTGAAAGTCGGTTGGTTTACAGTAAGTCTTCCCACATTCATTGGGTGGAAACCATCTACATCTTTACGATGGTCTATACTCTCAATCACATCATGTGAGGAGAGATGAAGCGGTAAGGGCAATTGAACCAGGATTCCATCGATGGAGTCATCACTGTTGTATTGCCTGATTGTGCTTTTTAATTCTTTGGCTGATATCGTATCTGAGAGATGCGTTGTATCAGTATCAATTCCAACCTGTTTGCATGCTCTCGTTTTCGCCCCGATATATGTCGTAGATGCCGGGTCTGTTCCAACCTGAACCACTTTCAGAAAAGGCCTTCTGTTTCCGGAAGCTACCCAATTATCCACATCATCCCGAATCAGAGACATGGTGATATCCGATACTTTTTTCCCATCTATTATTTTTGCAGACACACTATTTGAGTTTATTATCGATTTTAATGCAAGTTATCTTTCAATATCGTACTTCTTCATTTTATTATATATATGGCTTCTTTGAATTCCAATGGAATCTGCGGTTACGGAGACATTCCAATTATATTTATCCAGTTTTTTAAGTAAAAATAGCTTCTCTGCCTCCTCTTTAAACTCCTGAAATGAATCGTTCTCCTCAATAAAACCGCTCATCTGATCATCCAGTTTCCTTTTACGGGTTACCAATCGATCAATATCTTTATCTGTAATTTTATCCTCTGTCGACAAAAGTGCTACACGTTCAATCATGTTTTGCAATTCTCTGATATTACCGGGCCATTCCAACGTCTTCATTGCATCCAATGCGGATTGATCAAATGATTTCCCGGCAAAGATAATCTCTTTCTGCGACAAACTTTTTAAAAACCACTCTGCAAGTACCGGAATATCCTCTTTTCTTTCCCTGAGCGGTGGTAAATGAATAGGGATGACATTGAGGCGATGATATAAGTCCTCTCTAAACTCCCCCTGTTCAATTTCATGTGCAAGGTCTTTATTGGTTGCTGATATCACCCGGACATCCACTTCAATAGTTTCATTTCCACCGACCCTGACAATCTGATTTTCTTGTAGTGCACGAAGTACCTTTGCCTGTGACTCCTTGCTCATATCACCAATTTCATCTAAAAAGAGGGTACCGCTGTCAGCCTGTTCAAACTTCCCAATTCTTCTGTCAGAAGCACCTGTAAATGCTCCTTTTTCATGGCCAAAAAGTTCACTTTCAAGAAGTTCAGTTGGAATAGCGGCACAATTCACATCCACAAACTTTTTTCTGTTTCTTGAACTGTTTTCGTGAATAGCCCTAGCCACCAGCTCTTTACCGGTTCCATTTTCTCCGGTGATCAAAACCCGGCTATTGCTGGGTGCTACTTTTTGTATCAACTTTTTGATCTGGAGCATGGATGCACTTTCCCCGATAATATCGGTACCACCATGAAGCTCTGATCGAATTTGCCTGTTTTCTTTAATCAACTCACTGCTCTGGAGCCCATTTCTGATACTAATTAGTAATCGATTCAGGTCCGGTGGCTTCTCAAGAAAGTCAAATGCACCCATCTTGGTAGCCTCAACCGCAATCTTGATCGTACCATGTCCTGATATCATGATCACAGGAAGTTCCGGCTTCAGCTCTTTGACCTTTACCAGGGTTTCCATTCCATCCATTCCCTGCATTTTGATATCAAGCAGTACCAGATCTATCAAGGGTTCATTTTTGATCACTTTCAGGGCTTTGTCGCCGCTTTCAGCTTCGATAACACGATAGTTTTCAAATTCAAGAATCTCTTTCAAAGCATTTCGAATGCTTCTCTCATCATCTGTTATCAATATGGTGGCTTTAGGCTTACTCATAATGATCAATAGTTGAAATAGAGATACTCTAAAATGCGCTGGTGAATAAAATCAATATGACTGGTTTGCTCTGTATAGTTATTGGTCACTATTGAAACTGTCAAAGTGTTACCCGATTGGGTTATCAGGTATCCGGAAAGTGCTCTCACACCCGATATAAAACCGGTTTTCCCATGGAACTGACTATTAATCTGACTTCTTCTGAACCGATGCCCCAATGTACCATTCTGCCCGGCAATTGCCAGTGATCGATAAAAATATGGATAGTACTCCTTCTCCTTTATTGAATGAAGATATCGATTCAATCCATCAAGAGGAATCAATGTAGCGGCTGCCATTCCTGAGCCGTCTCGCAAAAGAACAGCAGAAGTATCAAAATCCATCTCTTGCA
>SKZL01000400.1 GCA_007127395.1 Balneolaceae bacterium | reverse complement strand
TACCCGATGATGTGGGTATTGAGTTGCATATTGAAAAGAAGATGCCGCTTGGAAGCGGGTTGGGTTCAAGCGCTGCCAGCTCTGTAGCCGCCGTTATCGCGGTGAATGAGTTGATCGGCGGACTCTTTACCAGGGAAGAGTTGCTTCCGTTCTCTGTTGAAGGCGAAATGGCAGCCAGTGGCACAGCACATGCTGATAACGTTGCAGCGGCACTATTTGGAGGGTTTATCCTGGTAAAAGAGCATCTTCCTCCGGATGTTATATCACTCCGGACTCCAAAGGAGCTCTACTGCACGATTATCCATCCGCATATAGAAATTGAGACTAAAAGCAGCCGTAAAATTTTAAAAAAGCAGGTTCTTCTTGAAAAAGCGGTGAAGCAGTGGGGCAATGTGGGATCGCTGATTGTAGGGCTATATACAGATGACTACGATCTGATCGGCAAATCCATTCATGATGAGATTGTTGAACCTGTACGATCTGTACTTATTCCGGGTTTTAAGGAGATGAAAAGGGCTGCACTGGATGCCGGTGCACTGGGATGCAGTATCTCCGGTTCCGGGCCATCCCTCTTTGCTCTCAGCAGATCCAGAGATCACGCTTCAGATATTGGAATAAAGATGGGAGAGGTGCTTACAAAAATAGACCTGGATTATGACATGCATCTGTCTGAAATTAACAGGGACGGGGCTGAAGTTGTTGAAAGAGCATGATTCCTGAGTATTGTAAAGACTCTCTATTTTTGGAAACGAAAAAGTGACAACCGGATCGGTTTGACCCATCAGAAAACAGTTTTAACATTCATTGAATCATAAATCACTGATGCACCTTGAAATTTATAAGCACTAATAAAAAAAGCAGTCCGGTGACCTTTTTGGATGCAGTCAGAAGAGGACTGGCGCCTGATGGCGGACTCTATATGCCGGATACGATTCCGGTATTATCAAATGATTTTTGGGAAAATCTTCACCGGCAGAACTTTCATGAGATCTCACTTCAAATGGTAAAACCCTACCTTGAAGATCAATTTAATGATCCGGCCATTGAAAAGATCATCTCAGATTCGCTCAATTTTCCTTTGGAGTTAAAACCGGTTCAGGATGGGGTTGATATACTGGAGCTTTTTCACGGACCAACACTGGCTTTCAAAGATTTTGGTGCACGGTTCATGGCACGTCTTTTCTCAGAGAAGGCTCAACAGGAGCAGAAAGAGGTAACCATACTTGTTGCAACATCTGGCGATACAGGAAGTGCTGTGGCACACGGTTTTTACAAAGTGCCCGGTGTCCGGGTCTGCCTGTTGTACCCAAAGGGGAAAGTGAGCCTCCTGCAAGAGCAACAGATGGCAACTCTCGGGGAGAATATCCAGGTACTGGAGGTTGAGGGTACGTTTGATGATTGTCAGGCTCTGGTAAAGCAGGCATTTTTGGATCATCAGCTTAACGAAAAGATGGAACTGAGCTCGGCAAATTCAATCAACATCGCACGGCTGCTTCCGCAATCGTTATACTATGCTTATACAATTGGTGAACTCCAAAAACGTGGAGTGCATCAACCGGTTTTTTCAGTTCCCAGTGGTAATTTTGGGAATCTGACGGGTGGGCTGCTGGCCATGAAAATGGGTATGCCGGTTCAGGGCTTTTTGGCGGCGACCAATGTAAACGATGTAGTCCCTCAATATTTAAGCGGCTCCGGTTTTAAACCGAAACGGTCTGTGCAAACGATATCAAACGCAATGGATGTGGGTAATCCAAGTAATTTTGCACGAATTCAGTTTCTGTTTGAAGAGAGCGATTCAGAAATCAGAAAGCATCTGACCGGATACTCATTCAATGATTCCGAAACCCGTACCGGTATCCGTGAACTCTATGAAGAGACGGGCTATCTTGCCTGTCCACATACAGCAATCGGATATCTGGCGGCTAAAAATCAGATTGCATCAGATCGGAAAGCGAGCCATTGTGTTGTTCTGTCGACGGCTCATCCGGTTAAATTTCGGGATGTTATTGAACCGTTGATCGCGGAGGAGATAGAGGTTCCCGAGCGTCTCCTGAAATGGCTGAAACGAGAGAAAAAATCGGTTGCCATCGGGAGTCAATTTGAGGAGTTTAAAAGTTATCTTACAGACACAAATTAACGAACAAAAGTGAATCCATAGAATACCCTGAAATATTTCCCCGACATCTGCCGGGAGGAGTGTAGTCGCTCATCTTTTCACTACATGTACAAACAATGAGCCCCGCGAAGCGCTCATATGTTAAACACGTAGTGAAATGTTCCTATATTAAGGTTTTTCAAAGCCCCCGATAATTAACTATGAAAACAGAATTTGTCTACTTCGACCTTGATAATACACTGCTGGATCATACAGCGGCTGAGAGAGATGCTCATCACGATATCTGCCGGACGTTCAGTGAGTTTCAGAGTGTGGCTATTGAAGAGTGGCTCTCAACCTACAAAGAGATCAACAGCACCCTCTGGATGCAATATCAGAAGGGTGAGGTGGATCGATATCAGCTTCAGCGTGCGAGGTTCAGGGAGAGTATGACAAAGCTCGGGATACCGGCAGACAGGAGTGAGGAGATAGGGACTGCCTATATGAACGTTTACAGGCAGTATTGGAAGTGGGTGCCGGGTGCTGAGGAGGCTCTGACCAGGGTATCGGAAAAATATCCGGTCGGGTTTATTACGAACGGATTTAAGGAGACACAACAGAAAAAAATTGAGTATCTGAACCTGAACCGGTTCAGTGATAAATTTCTCATATCTGAGGATATAGGCGTGATGAAGCCTCATCCAAAAGTTTTTGAGATAGCCACGAAAATGTCAGCTTTTGAGCCTCAACAGATTCTCTATGTTGGTGACTCATATTCGTCCGATATCATCGGTGGCAGAAATGCCGGATGGAGAACAGCGTGGTATACGGCACTTGTTGAGGAGTATCAGGAGTGTATGACGGCAGATTTCTGTTTTGAGCAATTTCCTGTTTTGATTGATTATCTGAATCAGTGATGGTCACTTTTAATTAGAAAACCGGTAAAAATAGTTCTCATCGGATGTGTAATGGATGTTTACTGATCCGGATCAACATAAGAAATGTGAAGTTCATTTACATCACCTACGATCGCTGTTTCAGTCAGAGATCCATCCGGCCAGCGTACTTCGACAGACTCAATCGGTTGTGGTTTTGCCAAAACCTTTGTAAGGCTGCTTTGTGACCGGAATCCTGCTCCTGACTGAATTTCATGCAATGGGCCGTATGATCCATCTCTGTATCTGGCTCTGAGCTGGGCACCGATTGCAGAAGGGTTCTCCGGTGAACCGGACAGTCTGACTCCGATGCCCGCTTGAGCGTTTTGGTTCATTAGTAGTGCTGTTTGATATCCATTTTGACCAACCACAATATCCAATCGTCCATCATTATTGAAATCAGAGTATGCGGCCCCTCTTTGATCACCGTAAATTTTTATACCAGATCTATTTCCCGGAACAGGCTCCAGGTTTCCTGTGCCGTCACCGACAAGTAACAGGCCACGTCCGGCATCATTTCTGGGAATATCATCTCTGTAGGAGAAGAAGTTTTGGGTCAAGAAGATATCCTGATACCCATCACCGGTGAAATCTGCAATCAGAGCCTGGAAAGCCGGTGAAATTTGAGTTTTTTGATGAAGTTTCTTAGCTGTAAAAGAACCGTTATCCTGCTGAAGAAAGAGCATATGACTATACATATTGGCTGAAACGCTTTGTAATTGTACGGGAGGGTAGCCAAGGATATCCTCGAGTGTTGAAGTGGCATATTGCTGGAAAGAGCGAATTCTGTTTCCAACAAACGGTGGGTTCTGTATTAAATGAGCAAGCCCTCGCCTGGGGACAATTCCCCCGATCTCATCACTGTGATAGGCTTCGATGATGTTGATGTGACCGTCAGAGTTCAAGTCTCCATAGAAGATGTGATTCCAGCCATCATCTGTGTACATATATTCATGGTTTTCTCCCCAGTTAAGCCCCACAATGTCCAATTTCCCATTTCCGGTCAGATCGCCGGTTGAGACGCTGGTCCACCAACCTTTGAATTGATCGAGCCCATATTGTGAGGTTTTTTCAGTGATTTCACCATCATCCCATTCAAATACCCGGAGAGTTCCCCAAAATTCTGATAGCAGCAGTTCAGGTTTGCCGTCACTGTTTAAATCACTGAAAAGGGCACCTGTGATGATCCCCAGATTAGAGAAGTATTGATCATTCAGTTGATAGGGCTCAAAAAGAGTTCCGTTATTCAGATAGAGTCTGGAGCTTGCAGGTTCAGGGTATCTGCCCGGATTGATAGTTCCGGCCAGGAAGAGATCCGGATATCCGTTACCTGAGAAATCAGCCATTGTCACAGAACCGATGGTTGACCTGAATCCTTCCAGTGTTTGAATGTGAGTGGCACGATTGCCATCCACGATATAATATTCAGCGGCAGGCAGATGCATATCTCGACCCTGATAATTCGATATTCCAATAATCAGGTGCGCACGCCCATCATGGTCTATCCAGCCCGAAACAGCTGTTTGTTCAAAACCACTCAGATCGAGACCATCTATGGTTATCTTCTCCCATTGGTTGTCACTGTTGCGACTCAATATTGAAAGCTCACCTTCATCAGCATTGGTGACAATAATTTCATCGGTTCCATCACCGTTCAAATCAATAAATGAGACCCCGGGTCCATATTGACTCGGTTTTTTGGACAATAGTGGCTGCCGGTGTACTTCATCGAACTGGTTTTGATTGTGAAAGTGATTTAATTCGGCAGTAAGATCCAGAAAAAGTGGCTCTTCAGATTGAACAGGCGGGTCTGGAGTTATATCAGGAATGGCAGATTGAGCCTGGTCTATTTCATAGATCCGATCGCTTTTTAACGAGTCCAGTTTTGAAATCCTTCCGTCCGGCCACTGAACGGTTATAGTGTGATCGTCTCCGCCACCGGCGGCAAACATGTAGGTTTGATCCGAGGTTGAAAGATAACCACCTCCTCCAATAACCCACTTCTCCTGGATCACCGGCCCACCTTCAACGGTTATTTTTGAACCGGTACCTGATGAGTTGGGTAACTCCCCTTTCAATCTTACCAGAATACGGCTTTTGTTTGATCTGTTTTTGTAGATAGCCGCCTCTGCGCCCAATCGGTTAATGACCAAATCGAGATAGCCGCTGTTATCGAGGTCTGCTGCCGCAATTCCGTGCGAAATATCGCGATCTTTAAACCCCCATTCAGTACTGACATCTGTAAAAGTAAGATCTCCGTTATTTCGAAATGCAGCATTTTGGTTCAACAGGCGCCGATATAGAAGCATGATTCGGGACATATCAACCTGCCCTGCATTGATCTGTGAGCGGATAT